>JAAYSQ010000135.1 GCA_012523925.1 Clostridiales bacterium | reverse complement strand
TAGACATTTATCATTGAAATATCCCATTACTTCATTTATAATAATTTTAGTTAACAAAAATATTATTGGAAATAATATACTTTCTATTATTTTGACGATTTAAGGAGGAATACTCGATGTCAGAAAATGTATATGACATACTAAAGGAACGTGGGTTTATCGAACAATGTACCCATGAAGATGAAGTTCGAGAATTATTAGGAAAGGAATCTGTTACCTTTTATATAGGTTTTGATGCTACTGCTGACAGTCTAACCGCTGGCCACTTTCTTACTGTTATGGCAATGATGCATATGCAGAAAGCTGGTCATAGACCAATAGCTCTTCTTGGAGGTGGTACCACGATGATTGGTGACCCTTCCGGTAAAACAGATATGCGCTCTATGATGACCTTAGAGACGATTCAGCATAATGCAAATCGCTTCCAACAGCAATTATCCAAATTTATTGACTTTGATAATGATAAAGCGATTATCGCTAATAATGCAGACTGGCTACTAGATTTAAATTATGTGGATTTCCTTAGAGAAGTCGGAGTTCATTTCTCCGTCAATAAAATGCTTGCTGCCGATTGCTATAAGCAAAGAATGGAGAAAGGCCTTACTTTCTTTGAATTCAACTATATGATTATGCAATCCTATGACTTCTGGAAATTGAATCAGTTATATGATTGTACTCTCCAATTAGGTGGTAATGATCAATGGTCTAACATAATTGGCGGTGTTGAATTAATCCGACGCAAAGAGCAAAAATCCGCTTTTGGCCTAACCTTTAAACTGCTTACGACCAGTGAAGGTGTTAAAATGGGTAAAACCATGAAAGGTGCTGTATGGCTAGATCCAGAAAAGACATCTCCTTATGAATTCTACCAATATTGGAGGAATATAGAGGATGTAAAGGTTGAAGAATGTCTTGGTCTTCTAACATTCCTACCAATGGATGAAGTTCGAAGACTTGGTGCCTTGGAAGGTGCTGAAATCAACCATGCGAAGGAAATACTGGCATATGAAATAACTAAGATTGTTCATGGTGAGGAAGAAGCTGTGAAAGCCCGTGATGCGGCTAGAGCTTTGTTCGAAGGTGGTGGCAAATCCGAGAACATTCCAACAACTTCTTATCCTGCAGATAGATTTGCAGAAGGAATCGACTTAATCACACTCCTTTGCGATGCTAAGCTTGCTAGCTCTCGTTCCGATGCGAGACGTACCATCCAGCAGGGAGGCGTTAGCGTAAACGATGTTAAAATTAAGGAGTTCGACCGTGTATTCACCTCGAATGATTTCGATTCAGATGGCGGTCTTCTCGTTCGAAAAGGTAAGAAATCATACCATAGATTTATTATAGAATAGATGTTTTCTGCATTCGGTAAGTACTTATAATAATGCGCTCAATGTTAAGTAATCTACTATTATAATAACTTGAACCTCGCTTTATTAAGCATGGATCTTGTTATTACGATGAATAACATGTTTGTATATAAGGAAAAGAATGGAGTTGAAGATATGCCTTTGTGTCCTAAATGTAAAACAAAATATCGGAAAGGTTACACGCTTTGTTCCGACTGTAATTCCCCTCTTGTTGAGAAACTTGTCGATGACGAGATGATACCTTTCTTTCAAGCAGAAGAAAAAATTATTGCAGAAAGACTTACTCAATATTTTGACTTCTCTGGTTTAGAATCCGATATTCATTACGATGAAGAAAATCAGGTATATGTGGTAAGAATCCCTGCAGAGAAACAAATGCAAGCGAAAAAGCTTTACCAGGCGTTTTACTTTGTTGAAAGGGAAAGAGTCGAAAAAGAATGCAACCAAAAAAATGAAACTTCCGAAGACAACAATATTACAGAAAGTGACACGATGGATGACAGTTCAAATGACATTAATAATAGACCTCCAACTCTAACCGAACAGTTAAATAATACAGAGCAATCATTTACAGACTATAGCCAAAGCGAAGTGGCGATAACAGAAGAAAACAATTCAGACGATGAACCGGCAACTTATGTAATGAAAGAAGAACAATATAAAGATTTAAGCTCTACAGTTTGGATTTTTCTCTTCTTTGGAATTGCTGGAACACTCGTGATTATATTAAATCTTGTTGGTGTTTTTAACTTTATTAATGGAATTATACCAAATGTAGTTATGGGTGCTCTATTCCTCTTCTTCCTATATGTTGGGATTAGTACCAATATAAAAGCGAAGAAAGTGTATTCTGAAATTGAGCATGAAAATAAATTGACAGACGAAATAAACCATTGGTTAAAAAATAATGTTACGGATGATTTTCTTGCATCCATCCATAACAATTCTATTTCTGCAGAATTAAACTATATTAAGGTGACTGAAAAAATTCATGATATGTTGATTAAAGAGTTTGGTCCCCAGAACAACGCCTATTTGGATCGTTTAATTGAAGATTATTATTCCAATACCTTTGATCAAAATGTCGATGAAAGTATTAGTTAAAAGAGAAAAGCATTAGATGGCGTATATATAATTAAGCAACTAGGATAACAAACAAATGAGCATCCTAGTTGCTTTTTAAACATAATCTCAAGATTTATCATTCATTTAATAATTATTAAAAATTGATTGTCAACTCTTTATGTATTACGGGTTGACAATCAATTTTCTTATGATAATATTATATCAAAGCGTACATACCCAGATTAAGTAACGGGCTAACTTCGCTCTTTTGTTAACATACACTTGTCAAATCTTGCAAGACTAATCAGTTTAAAGTACGGACTAAGGGGGATCATAATGACATTAAAACAAGAGATATTAAAAATTTTAGAAGAAAACAGAGGCAAGAGTATCAGTGGTACAAAACTGGCACAACAACTCTTTGTTACCCGTAGTGCCGTCTGGAAAGCCATAAAATCTTTACAAAAGGAAGGTTATCGTATTACAGCAGTAACCAATAAAGGATATTGCCTGGCTCCCTATAACGATATTATATCTGCAGAAAGTATAGACCCCTTTCTTCGGGATAAGGCAAGGGAATTTACTCTCCATGTCCATCAAAGCGTCACATCAACCAATACCATTGCAAAAGGTATGGCAGCCCAAGGCGCTTTAGAAGGCACCGTCATTATTGCACGGGAACAGACCGAGGGACGCGGGCGAATGGGAAGAACCTTCTATTCCCCAGACTCAACTGGTGCCTATTTCTCTATAATTCTAAGGCCAAAGCTTAGCATCGAAGACTCACTACGTATTACCACTGCAACAGCAGTTGCCGTAGCGAAAGCGATTGAACGTATCGCTGGAGTTGAGGCCAAGATCAAATGGGTAAATGACATCTTTGTAAATGGTAAAAAAGTATGCGGTATTCTAACAGAAGCTTCCCTTAACTTTGAAAATGGTGGTCTAGAATATGCAGTCGTGGGGATTGGTCTCAATATTACAACACAAGACTTTCCTGAGGATATAAAGGCAATTGCAGGCTCAATCTTTAAAGATAAGCCTAAGGATACACCTATTACATCCATTTTAATAGCGGAAATCTTAAATAACATTGCTGATATTAAGGATACACTTATAGACGAGAAGTATCTAGAAGAATATCGAAACCGCTCCTTCCTTATAGGGAAAGATATCCTAGTCTTAAAGGGAGATAAGAAAATCCCCGCAAGAGCGATTACAATTGATGATAAAGCAAGATTAGTCGTAGAATATGAGGATAAGACTATAGAACCTTTATCCTCCGGAGAAGTCAGCATACGACCAAGATAAATGTATGATCATACGAAAGAAATTTACTTATAATAGAAAGGAAATCGATTATGAATAAAGCACCATCAAGCTCAGAGCAAACAAGAACTAAAGTAACCGGTAACAAGCAGATGAAGGTTAAAGACTTAGTAATAACCAGTATGTTTACCGCAATCATCTGTATATTAGCACAGATATCATTTCCGACCGTGCCAATACCTTTTACTTTAGCACTATTTGCTATCTTTCTAACTGGTTCTCTCCTACAACCCAAATACGCCTTTTTATCCGTATTAACCTACATATTGCTAGGTGCTTTTGGTGCTCCAGTATTTGCTGGTTTTGAAGGAGGTTTCCATACTTTAACCGGAATGACAGGTGGATACTTGATGGCATATCCGCTTATGGCTTTTATCACCGCATTATTTTGCCATAATAGAAAAAAAGGTAGAGTTATTTATGCTGCTATTGGTATGCTTATATCACTACTCCTCTGCTATTTCCTTGGTACCTTATGGTTTAGCTATGTGGCCGAAACGAATTTCTATTATGCATTAAGCATTTGCGTATTCCCCTTCGTTCTCTTTGACATATTTAAAATTGTATTAGCTATATTTGTAAGTTCAATCATAAGAAAAACACTCTGGCACCTTATATAGAATACTAACCTTTTAAATCAAAAAACTCCTGAAATTTATAGATACATTTCAGGAGTTTTTTAAAATTTTAATAGCTTTTTTATAACTTTTTATTGAAAGAAATCATTCCATAGGTGTAAATAATTCTTCTAGTTCTTCCTTTGATAAGGTATTGATAAATACTTGCTTGGAATTGATAACGGCTTCTGATAGTTCTTTCTTCTTCTTTTGTAGCTTGAAAATCTTCTCCTCTATGGTTCCCTTAGTAATTAACTTCATTACATGTACCTTATTCTGCTGTCCAATACGATAAGCCCGGTCAGTAGCTTGATCTTCCACCGCTGGGTTCCACCAAGGATCATAATGTATGACCGTATCAGCACCGGTAAGATTAAGGCCAGTACCGCCAGCCTTTAAGGAGATAAGGAACACTTTACCTTCTCCGTTATTAAATCGCTTAACAAAATCATTTCTATCAGCTGTTGGTGTATTGCCCTCTAAGTAGAAATAAGGTATTTCTAAATCTTGTAGCTCATTTTCAATAATCTTTAGCATACTGGTAAATTGAGAAAACACCAGAATTCTATGATCATTAGCAATAGCTTCCGGAATCACTTCCATCAAGAGATCTAATTTACCACTACTACCCTGATAATTCTCGATAAATGTGGACGGGTGGCAGCAGATCTGACGAAGTCTCGTTAATGCTGCAAGGATCTTCATCCTGCTTCTCTCTACTCCCTTTTCCTCAATCTCTGAATTGATCTCACTACGGATATTCTCTAGATAAGCCAAATAAACCTTCTTCTGCTCCTCAGATAAATCAGTTAACATCTTTGTCTCATATTTGTCTGGTAATTCAGTTAGTACATCCTTCTTCATACGGCGAAGGATAAATGGAGATATACGCATATGAAGATTTTCCAATGCCTGTGTGTCTTCCTTAAGAATAGGTTTCTCATAGATCTCAACAAACTTCGAATGAGTGTTAAGATAACCAGGTAGGATAAAATCAAATATAGACCAAAGCTCCGATAAGCTATTCTCAATTGGTGTACCCGTTAGCGCAAAGCGGTTATCCGCTCGTAATCGTTTCACGGATTTTGAGTTCAAAGAAGCATAATTTTTAATATATTGTGCCTCGTCAATAAACACTGTATGAAACTGTATCTTTTCATAGAATTCAATATCTCTTCTTATAAGTGGATAAGAGGTAATAAGCACGTCATACTCCTCATAGGCTTCAATCATTTCCTGCCTATCAGACGGCGTACCACTAATAACGGTTGCCTTAAGAAATGGAGCAAAGTTCTCTATTTCATCCAACCAGTTATAGATTAAAGAAGTAGGACATACAACCAAATATGGCTTCTGAGAATTCATCTTACCCTTAACAGGGTCATAATCGGAAGCTATATATACAATGGATTGAAGGGTCTTTCCTAATCCCATATCATCTGCCAAAATTCCACCTAAATCATTCTCAGCCAATGTTTTTAACCATTTATAACCGCTTACTTGATATGGTCTTAGATCCGCTAAAATACCTTCTGGAACACTATAATCTGTAATCACGGGATTTAGTATTTTTTCTGTAAGCGCCTTAAAGTCCTTATCATAAGTAAATTCGAACTCCTTATCGGTGAATGCCTTTTCTAAATAAACCGCATGCTGTTTTTCAAGTAACACAGTATTGTCATTAATATTTTTATCTGTGACATTGAGTAATTCCATAATTTTTGTAACTTCACTCAAATCCTGATCTTCAAGATCAATAAAGCTACCATTCTTTAATCGATAATACTTTTTCTTAACTTGGAAGGAATGAAACAGCTCTTTTAACTCTTCCCTTGGAACCTCATCGAAAGAGATATCTAGCTCTAACATATTGATTCCACCATTGATACGGACTCCTGCTCTAAAATTGCCTGGAAGGCGAATACCTAGGTTACGAAAATCCTCAGAATAAAAGAGAGTCGCATCTTCTCCCAAATCAGCGATTCGCCCAGATAAAAATTCATAAATTTGCTCTTCATCCTTTAGCAAATAGAAATTCTTATAGGGAATAAAGCCCATATCCAAAAGTTTTGATATGATATTATCTTCTTTCTCTCGCTGTCTAACGATAATAAAAGATCCAGCAGAGGCATTTTCAAAAGAATTAAATTCATAATCACCATACTTAAATTTAAGTTCTGCCTTTATGCCATTCTTAAATTTATCCATATAAAGCTTTGCTTCTAGGTCACAAGTGATATATCTACTCATTAATTCTTCCGGGATATCAAGATCCATTGTCTCACTAATTCTTGGTAGTACATGTTCTAAAAAGTTATTTTTAAGTTCGTCGCGGAATACCAGTGCCTCTTTATCCCTACCCATCATATTATAAAATGGTTTGAAATAACGAATAAATTTCTTATCTGGTAGATATATGTTCCCATCAAAAAAGAACAATTCTCCTGTTTCCGTTATCGGAATAATCGGTTCTTTCCCTTGATAATCAATGGAGATTGCTTCCTCGTCTAAGGATATCTGGAAAGAAACCTTGGGATTTTCTTTTAAGAAATGCACATCTTTGTACACCTTTCCATAGAGCTCCAAGGTAAATGGATTTCCTTGTAAAGTATTTAATAACTTTAATAGCATATTTTTCGTAAATGTGATCTCTGATTTAGAAAATATTTTTGAAAAATGACTACTATCTATAAGTTCCTGAACTTCATAAAGATCCAAGAGGTAATCCAATATCGCCTGTGAGGTTCTGTCAAAGGTACTTTCTCCTTGAATGTATTTGAATTCTTTACCGATTGTAAAACTTTCATTATTATAAATATTAGATAAAAATTTCCTTATCGTTTGAATCTTATATTTTCGGTTGTTACCTCCATGCAGAGAAACAAATACTGTTCCTGAATCCTTCTTCAATATAGAAGGAA
Source organism: Clostridiales bacterium (assembly GCA_012523925.1). Taxonomy (GTDB): domain Bacteria; phylum Bacillota; class Clostridia; order Lachnospirales; family Lachnospiraceae; genus Mobilitalea. The sequence goes on along the minus strand of JAAYSQ010000135.1, from coordinate 1,319 downwards.
TGTTTATCGTAACATATAGCTGAAAGGTTTCACCAACCAAGATTGTATCTTCCTGAGATAGGAAATAATCAATAACATGCATAACTTTCCTTTCCTCAGGACTTTTTGACTCTGCTAACAAGGTGCGCTCCTGGTATTTTAAAATAAATAACAATGCGGTCACCACATGTTTGCAAGCACCTTGATCCTTAAGCCTTGATGGACAATTGCAATTATAGTCGAAGGAACCATCCTCTTGCTCATCCACGGTTACAGAATAATTAAAATTCCCTTTTACAACCAATCGATATTGCTTTGCAGTATTCGAATAAGTTGCGCTAACGATCCGGTTATCTTTATAGTATTGTAATCCTCTAGCGTAAACCTTGTCATTCGAAGCTAAATTCCGAATTCCTGTCCGTGAAATTTGTATCATATTTGCACACCTTTCTTAAATTGTATCTTACTATTATACCACATTTCAAAGAAAAGTGTTAGGACATCTTAAAAGAGAGTATCCATTTTTGACTAGAATACTCTCTTTTATATCATAAATTAGAATCTAATACGTTCTCCTATGATGTCCCAGTTAATATTTTTCATAAAATTATTTATGTATTCGGATTTATTATCGGCATATTGGAGGAAGTAGGCATGCTCATACATATCCAATACTAGAATTGGTGCGTAGTAGGCAATATTACCAAGATCATGACTATCTAGGCTGACATTGCGAAGTCTTCCTGTTCTTTGCTCAAAAGCAAGTACCGCCCATCCTCTGCTGACTTTTGCAGTGGCAATAAAATCTTCGATCCAATCAGATACACAGCCAAAATCCTTACTAATATACTGTGCAGTTAACTGATCCGGTTCGGACTGTCTACCACCAATATTCTGAAAGTAAAGTTCATGAAGAATTACACCATTGAGCGCATATGTCTCTCCTCGTTTCAGGTCACGGAATTTACCGAAAGTCGTATTAGCTTCACTTCTACCAGCGTCTGTTTCATTAAGTTCTTTATCAATCTTGTTAATACTATTTACATAACCCTCATACAATCTTATATGTGCTTCAAATTGTGCGCGGTTGACAACTGTAATGTCATCCCTATAGCGAAAATTAACTTTTTCTATCATAGAAAAGCCTCCTTATGATTAAAATTTTGAAATTCTATACTCCTAAGAACATCATTTCTACTTTAATCATACGAAGGCTTTTCCATATATATGCATTAAATTAGGGTTTATAAGAGAAAAAGCAAGTACTATAAAAGGATAGCACTTGCTCTTCATATCATAATGATTATACTTTGAATACTAATAAAATTCTAGAAATTTCT
>JAAYSQ010000134.1 GCA_012523925.1 Clostridiales bacterium | reverse complement strand
CCATGTCGAAACAGTTATATTAATGTCGAAATAGGAGATATAAATCATATAGAAGTTGATAAAAGAAATGATTTTTAGACTTTTCTAAGCGAATGGCGGCAGTTGATGAGAAGCTTGCCGACCTGCAGGCACAGATAATTGCGGCCTCCGGTGATCCGTAATGGATTATAACTTATACTCATATGGTACTAGGTGATTCCGCTTCGGAATGAGTGCCAATTTATCATAATAATTTTTTGTTGATTTTAATAGCATAGTAGTATACCACTCGTTTAAGAGATAAATTTTTAAAGGAGATTAATATAGTGATTTTTGTTTATATATGGGTATCACTTTCGATAGTCTCAATATTATTCTTTTATATTTTATGGATAAATGGATATATGATAAAAAGTAGAAAGACCTCCATTCTATTTGTAGGTTCATTTAGGCAAAAAAAAGGATGTAAGATAAAATTTCAGTCTTGTAATGGATATATTAAAAAAGTGATCAAGATAAGAAAAAGTCATAGCTATGAATTTACTTTTAACAGTAATATTACAAATGGATATGTCACGGCAGAAATACATGACTTAAGTAAAAAGATATTGTTGCAGTTAGATAAAAACAACCCTGAGTCATCTGTAAATTTAGATAAAAAATGTCGATATTATCTTGTCCTAAGGTTTGAAAATGCAGACGGTGAAATTGAAATTACATGGAATTAGTACTACCTATTACTATGCATATCACATATAGTGTATGCAAAGTTATATCTTGAATGTTAGCGTATGATACAACAGAAAATACAAAATGTATCTCTCCATCAAATGCATCCTTCGAAGTAGTTAATTAGGAGAATTCTATATCCTAGCAGGTGGATGATATGTATATGTAAATCGATATTAGGACGCAGACATTACTAATATCCACTTTAGATGTTGAGACAGAGTCTTGATATCACTCAAAGATAATTAAATATGCTTAAAAGAGGGATAAATTCTTCTACGAAGTTGATATTAGAAATGCAGCAAGTTTCAAGCTATTGAAGAAACTTGAAGAAGAGTATGAAATCATAGAACAAGAGATTGAGGAATTTACTACAGATTCTGGTAAGACTTTGAAATTACAAGGTCATATAATTAAATTCGAGCAAGGAAAAGCAAATACATTGTTGTAATCTTTATCATTAAATTCTGCTTTGCAGGCTAAAATTAAGTAGCTGTATTTTGGGGAATCGGATTACAATAAAGGGATATATGATATATTCGGAAGGTCCTACAGAGAATTGGAGGTTGGTTCGAGCATCGTTTGTTCAAAGGACCAGATACTGATATTAACTTACATGTGTTCAGTGAGGGAGCGACTGAAATAGACAGAATGTTACGCTTCCGAGATTGGTTGCGGACTAATGATGTTGATCGGGAAAATATGCACAAGTTAAACGAAACTTGGCGAAGATTAAATGGAGGCATGTTCAGCACTATGCAGATGCCAAAACGTCAATAGTGCGAGAGATTTTGGAGAGGGCGAATGGTTTAGGATTACAGACCTATCCTTTCCTTTATAATTTATCGTAATAATTCCTTTGGTATAACCATAAAACCACCTTTCTAATGAGAATATTTATATCTAATTCTCACCAGAAAGATGGTATTTATTACCGAGCCTGGAAGCTTTTTCAAAGCCTTAAGGCCATTGATTATCAAGATGATATTTATTTATAGTTTTTCTTATGAACTCTTTTTGTCAACTTTCTTCCTCATAATTATATATACTATTCCTATAACGAATAATATTACTGAAGATACCAAAGCAGCTGCCATTATACCATTTGATATTGAAGTTACGATAATAGAATTACACATAGCCACTACATACCCAAATGAAACCAATATAATACATAATCCATTAGCCACTATATTTGTCAGTCTAAATTGGTTTATTAATGTAATAAATGCTTCATTGTTTAGTCCATCAAGCCAAATAAATTTTCCAAGTAAAATTACTAACCACTTATAAATAATAGGCTTATTATTTTTTGCATCTTTAATTAATAAAACAAAAATAATAGTAATTAACGATATTATGAAAGTCGCTTGTTGAGCATTCATTAAATAACCAAAATCACCCATTGTTTTACTTATTTTATATTTTGTGGTTTCATTTTTTATAGTAATACAACTAAATATAAACATAAATAAAAAAACAAATGATGCAATTAAAATCATTGTTATTAATGTAAATAATCCACTTTGATAAAAATCATTTATATAAAATTCAGAACCAAATAAATTATTTAAAAGAGAGGGCTTATATAAGTCTATGCTCACTAATAAAAATGTCATAAGGAAGAGAATCTCAGTAAGCATTGTATCAACGATTTTTTTGGATCTACTTTTTTCTGAAATATCATTGTTTTCTCCTATAATATATGGCTTAAAAATCGTTCCTATAATAATAACAGTTATAATAATAATACTAACAAAAAACGATATTATTTCATAAGTATTAAATTTAGATAACATAATATTTCTCCTTACTTTATTGACCATAGTTTACTATATTCTTCCTTATCATATAACAAAATATATCAAAATGCTACCAAATTTTAGTCGTACGGAATCTATCAAAGTTTTTTATTCCATATGAAAGTTTCTTAAGTACCTTAATCTTGCTGTTTTAACCTTCTGTAGGACCATTGGTAAAACCATACTTAAAAGCGTTTAGGATACCTTCAGACCAGTTTCTGTATGTCTTTGCGCGACTTCCAAATTCAGGAATACCTGATTTCTCTGCGTATTTTACCCATTCCCGAAAGCTGTTCTTTGATATGAATACTTACTGCTTTGACATATTTTATAAAACCATTCTTTCAAATGATGGGCTAAGCGTTAATCATCATTATAGAGTAGCATCAAATCACATACTTTTTTGTTCTCATCCTTAAGCTTATTATATCTGGTAAGAATAAGTTTACAGCTTCTTATATAGTATTTTCTATGGGTAATCGACATCTTTTTCTGAAGCCGTTTCCGGACTTTCTCTATAGCCCATGTAACATATCTTATGAAGTGATATTTATCTATAATGATAGTTGTATTAGGAAAGTATGCCTTAGCAATTCATTTAATACCGGAGATGAGATTGGAATAGATTCAGAAAGTTGAGTGATAAGAAGTAAACCCTTCTAAACGAGCTTGTATCACGACAAGATATGAAAGAAAGAGTCAATGAAAGGATGCGTTTTCTTAACAACCTACCTTGTGAGATAACAGAATATAAAGAAGACTATGTTAGAACTCTTATAGCTTTAGCTTCAAATAAAAAATCTCCTATGTTATCATAGATGTGGGTTCGCCAACCACAAAAGAGAACATAGGAGGTATCCAAAATGGATATGTATAGCTTAGCACATACGAAATGGGATTGCAAATATCATCTAGTTTTTGCACCAAAATGGGAATGTGCTCATGTCTGCCATACGCTTTTTAAGCTCATTGCGATTAGCATTTTCAAGTAGCAGTTTCTGTTTCTGATCGCGCAGACAGTGAATTTCATCGCCAACATTCTCGTAATCCGCATTGGAAGTGGCATTAATGGGGTGGGTGTCATCTATCTCTGGATGTGAATTGAAGTTTAGGCTTGGAAGAAGTTATTTAAGCACAAGTAATAAAGTACATGTGGAGACGTGCGTCTGCTATATAGGTAGAGAAAATTATAGGTGATGGATGGACACACAAGATATAATCTATTCACATGCAAAGTTGATTTTCATATGATATATAAAATATCATTTTGAGGGATATATTATATGTGTACAGCGATGACTTTACAATCTAAATCCAATGATATGTTTTTTGGAAGAACCATGGATTTTTCGCACGACATTATACCACAGCTATATATTGTTCCGGAAGCGTATGTATGGAATAACAACCTAAACGATAAGCAAATTGTAAACATCTATCGATTTATAGGAATTGGTCAGGAGCTTGATGGGATACTTGGATTTTTTGATGGTGTAAATGAGAAAGGATTTGCCGCTGCCGCCTTATATTTTGCCGGTTATGCCCAATATGATACGATAATTCATAAGGATACTGAACCAATTGCATCCATTGATTTTCTCCACTACATCCTGGGCAGATGTGCCTCTGTAAAAGAGTTACCTTACCTATTAAAATCTATCACTATAATAGGTACTCCGGATCCCGTTACTAAGACAATAGCGCCATTACATTGGATTGTTGCCGATAGAAGTGGAGCATGTGCAGTAATTGAATCTACCGACAGGGGCCTTGAGATAATTAATAATCCGATTGGAGTTATGACCAATAGCCCTGACTTCCATTGGCATATGACCAATTTAAGAAATTATATAGAGGCTTCTCCAACACAAAAAGAGGAAGTCTACTGGTATAATATCCGGTTAACTCCTTTTGGGCAGTCCGGAGGAACAGTTCCATTGCCTGGAGGATTTACGTCTCCGGAACGCTTTGTGCGAACTGCTTATCTAAAGGCACACTTACCAATACCGGAGGATAGTGGCGAAGCAATTGCCGCCTGTTTTCATATTATGGAAAATGTCTCCATACCAAAGGGAGCTGTCATAACCAACCGAGATACATATGATTATACAAAATATACAGCATTTATTAATATAACAACTTGCGAATACTTTTATAAAACTTATGACGATATCAATATTAAAACAGCCAGCCTTTGAAAAAACGAGTAAGGAAATTATTGGGAATGCTTTTAAAGGAATACTTAATGATTTCTATACATTTTATGGTTTGTATATATATATTCTAAAGCAAATTGATCAGTATTTTTGGCAGCTTGGAAAGAAGCACTTCAAAAAAACTATGGTAAGAGATAGGTATACGTTTCAATTGTGTATATTGACATGTTTCCTAAAACATAGAAACTGATGATATGCTTTTCAGATACCTCGAAAAAAGTCAGAACGGAATGGAAATGTTTCCACATACGTAAAAAGTCAGTGACATCATAGAGGGAGTCTCGAGCCATGTGGAGACGATAGCATTGATGTCAACGGTGGTGTCCTAACATAATAAACTCTTGCTCTTTTAAATAATCTCTTGCTTCCATTAAAATAAGCATTTGCTTCCTTCAAAAATTTACTCCAGAAATATAGGAGATAGGGTTGAGGAAAAAGGAAAGGAAGGACAATAATAAAAAGTAAAAGTTAAGAAATAAAACAGGGATAAAATGTTGGAATTATGAGGAAGACTCTCCAATAATTCAATCATTTTATCCTTCTTTTTTCCAACAAACCTTATCCCTTTCCCCCTACTCCTTAACCCTGCTTATGCCAAATCTTTATTCAAATTTTAATATAGTTTTGCTTCAAGTTAGTGGAATAAACTGGGAAATAATAAGAGGAAAAAGCAAGACTTTATTAAATTTGAAACGAAGTTATGCGGGTTTGAGGGGGGTGGAAAAGCAAAAGTTTATTATAAAGGAACATAGTTAAGACAGGAGATAGGTAAAAAATAAAAATAAATTTTAGGCTGTGTAGGAAATTGGAAAAGGCTTATTTTTTAAGGGTAAAGGATTAAGTGTAAAGAGAGTAAATAAATGCAATGCAATGTGTGAATCGTTTTAAAAAATATAGAAGCAAAATATTACTTATGGTACAATATTGCAAAATGACAAGTT
>JAAYSQ010000016.1 GCA_012523925.1 Clostridiales bacterium | reverse complement strand
TTATATGAAAAAATTAAGAGAAAGGTTAAGGAAGGGCGTTGGGAAGTTCAAGGAGCTATGTGGGTAGAATCTGATGTGAATGTTCCTGGAGGGGAATCTTTGGTCAGACAAATTCTATATGGCAAAAGGTATTTTAAAGAAGAGTTTAATAAAGATATACGGGTTCTATGGCTTCCGGATGTATTCGGTTATTCCGGATCATTACCACAGTTAATGAAAAAGTCAGGGATTGATTACTTCATGACGATTAAGCTGTCGTGGAGTATCTATAATAAATTTCCGCACCACACTTTCAGATGGGTCGGAATCGATGGTAGTGAAGTGCTAGCTCACATGCCTCCAGAAGGAACTTATAATTCTGCTGCATCACCCACATCAATTAAAAAAGCAGAGACAGAGTATTTTGACAAAGGAGTTGCAACTGAGTGTCTGATGCTATTTGGTATCGGAGATGGGGGTGGAGGCCCTGGAGAGGAACACCTTGAGAGGCTTGAACGGGAAAACAATTTCGAAGGCCTTATTCCGGTAAAACAGGAATCTAGCATAGATTTTTTTGATCGATTAGCTCAAAAACGGTCTGATTATAAAAAATGGCATGGAGAACTTTATCTTGAGAAACATCAAGGAACCTTAACATCTCAGGCAAGAAACAAAAGGTATAATAGAAAATTAGAAATCCTGCTTCGGGAGCTAGAGTTGATGTCAGTATTGGCAATGCTTCAAAAGAATCTAGCTTATCCTGATGAGAGAATTGAAGTATTGTGGAAGGAATTACTGTTATATCAATTTCATGATATTTTACCAGGCTCATCAATTAAAAGAGTATATGAGGAGTCCTTGGAACGCTATGCTCATATGGAAAATGAAATAAATTCTATGCTGCAGGAAGTTTACGATAAGTTGTTAATTAAAGATCCGTTTGTAATTAATACACTATCCTGGGAGAGAAATGAATGGATAAAATTCAACGGTAACTGGGCAAAAATTGTAGCGAAACCTATGGGTTATACAATGATGAAAATGGAAGGCAACAGCTACAATCAAACCCAAGCTAGGTATCTGAAAGCAACAAACGAAATCCTTGAAAATGATATTCTTCGAATAAGTTTCAATGAGGATGGCACAATCAAGTCCATTTATGATAAAGAAATGAAGAGGGAACTCTTGGCCCCTGAGCAATCTGGAAACAGATTGTCGGTTTATCATGACTCAGGAGATGCGTGGGATTTTTCAATTCAATTCAAGCAAAGGTTATCATCACCTTGTAAACTGATTTCAACGAATGTATATGTGGATGGTCCTCAAGGTCAGATAGCTCATGTATATAGTGTAGGGGCATCTAGAATAGAGCAGAAGATTATTCTGATGGAAGGAAGTCGTAGAATAGACTTTGTGACAACTGTTGACTGGCACGAAAGCAATAAGATGTTAAGAACCTCCTTCCCACTGCAACTAAAGGCGCTAGATGCTACTTGCGATATTCAGTTTGGCTCATTAAAGCGCCCTACCCATAGTAATACGACTTTTGATATGGCTAAGCATGAAATATGTGCTCATAAATATGTTGATTTGTCTGAAAGCGATTATGGAGTTGCGCTTATAAATGATTGCAAATATGGATATAACGTGAAAGACAATACTCTTGATTTAAATCTTTTACGAAGTTCACAATATCCGGATGAAGATGCTGACCAAGGAATTCATGAGTTTACCTATAGTCTATATCCTCATAAGGGAGATTGTGTGGATGGAAAAGTTGCTCAGGTATCATATGAACTCAATATGCCTTTAAAGGTATATTCTCCGATGGAGAAATCAACTGAAGATAATCATATTGAAGATTTTAGTTTTATACAAATCGATAGCAGAAATATTATCCTTGAAACAGTGAAAAAAGCAGAAGACAGTGACCATATAATTGTACGTCTGTATGAATGCCATGGTACTACTACTGATGCAGAAATTAGTTTTGGTCAGCCTCCTAAGGAGGTCATACTGACCGATCTAATGGAACAAGAACAGCTTCCTTTAAAGGTATGTGGAGATAAATTAAATCTTTTGTTTAATCCCTATGAAATCCACACATTTAAAGTAATATAATAGCATTTTAAGTGATATCAGACCGTCATGATATCATGTAAGCAAATTTATGGCTAAAAGTGTTTTATCAATGTTTCATTTATCATCTGAATAGGAGGCCAATCTCTAAATGATTAGCCTCCTATTCGATTCTATGACATAATCATTACTGGGTTTTATTGTAGGAAAAGTGGTAGATATTCCTGGTTTGTCATATCAACATTGCATCCAAATGCCTATCTGGATATTTTTCTTAACTTTACTGTTGCATTTATTATTGTTACTATTGTAATATCCATAAGAGATAAGTGGAAGAAGAAAGGAGAAGTGTGATGAATATGAATAAAAAACATCACACATAAATCATATGAATAATAATTATACAGAAATTAATTCAAAAGTAATTGATAAATGGGTTGAAGATGGCTGGGAATGGGGACAGCCGATTTCTCATGAAATCTTTGAGAAAGCAAAAAATAATGATTGGTCTGTTGTTTTAACGCCTACAAAGCCAGTGCCTAAGGAATGGTTTTGTGAAATGAAGGGTGCTAAGATACTTGGTTTGGCTTCTGGCGGAGGACAGCAAATGCCGATATTTGCTGCTTTAGGCGCTGATTGCACCGTATTAGATTATTCGGAAAAACAATTACAAAGCGAAATTGATATAGCGAAAAGAGAAAATTATGAGATAACTACGGTCCGTGCAGATATGACCAAACCTTTACCTTTCGAAGATGAAACTTTCGATTTGATTTTTCATCCGGTATCCAATTGCTATATTGAGGATGTTCTTCCGGTCTGGAAGGAATGCTATAGGATATTAAAAAAAGGTGGTATTCTACTGGCAGGATTAGATAATGGTATTAATTTTCTCTTTGATGAAGATGATGAAACAAAGATAGTACAGAAACTACCCTTTAATCCATTGAAAGATAAAGATCTATATGAAAAATCTCTTAAAAATGATTGGGGAATACAATTTTCTCATACGATTGAGGAACAAATAGGTGGGCAATTGAAAGCTGGATTTACCCTTACGGATATTTACGAAGACACTAATGGATATGGTGATCTACATGAATTTAATGTGCCTACTTTCTTCGCAACAAGAGCAATTAAAAACTAATATTATAGCTTATATAATAATCGGTTGATCTTAAAGTAAAAATCAACCGATTATTTTTTTATAACTTACTATTGACAACTATTACGATTAGTGATATAAATATTACAGTAAACGATATATCGGAGAGTGTAATAGTTGAAATTGCCATTTGTATTGTAACAATATAATTGCAAGAACTGTAATTTTAAATAGTAATCGTAATAAATGTAATTATAACAAGGAGGATACTATGCGTGATAACGTAAGAGGTGGAGCTTTAACCGAAGTCACATTCTTTATTTTACTTGCATTGTATGAAAGAATGCATGGGTACGGCATAATGCAATTCGTGGAAGAGAAGACGGGAGGGCGTTTGATTTTGGGTGCTGGTTCCTTATATGGCGCACTTAACAATTTGCAAGGGAAAGGCTGGATCGCTCCAGTGGATGATGGCAAAGGTAGGAAGAAGGAATATATCATTACGGATATTGGAAGAGAAATTGCGGAAGCTGAATTATTACGTATGAAAGAACTAGTAGAAATTGCAGAACAAATTATAGGAGGAAAGGGCGTATGAAAAAATGCTATCGATTTTTCGGAGGTTTTTTGAATTCACAAGAAAAATGGCTTAATCAAATGGCGAATAAAGGTTATCGTTTGGTTCGAACGGGTAAACTCTCCTATGAGTTTACAGAATGTAAACCAGGTGAATATCAGTATTGTATTGATTTTGTAGCTGGCCAACCTTATAAAAATGTGAAAGACTATAAAGGGTTCTTGGAAGAGTTAGGCTATAAGGTGTTTTACAAGAATGCGAATCTAAATTATTCGATTGGGAAAGCCCGTTGGAGGCCTTATGGGAAGGGAAGTGGGCAGATCGCGGTTAATCCAGGGAACTATAACAAAGAATTGCTTATTGTTGAGAAGAAGAATGATGGACGTTCCTTTGAGCTGCATACTACCAACGAAGATAAAGCTTCTTATTATAAAACTCTCCGCAATGCCTTTCTAATAATTGCAGTACTTTTCCTGATATTCTCTATTATAAGCTATTTCCAAATGCAATCTTTTTCAAAAGGAGTCATTATATTTGGTCTTCTAGGTATTCCTTTTTTAATACCGGCATTTCTTTATCAAAATCAGATTATTCATTTTTCTAAGAAATCCAGTATTGAAGAATAATAATTATGATATAACGATGTAGTTGGTATCTTAAATATTTCAAGATAGATATCATACAACATCGTTTTTTATTGCAATAAATATAATATGATTTGATGAAAGGAAAACAGAAATATAAAGAAGTCAACATATTAAAAATGGTGTTGACTTTTTTAATAGTGTCAGATAAGTTCTCATAATATGTCGGTTTATGAAGCAATTACAATAGAAGAGTCGGAAATAGGATAAAGATTAATAAAAATCAGATAAATAATAAAAAAGTGATATAAATATCTGAAACAAATACAAAATTGTGTTATAATATAAATACCTCAGCTTTTTTACATCAATTAAACGTTTTATTTCTAAATAGAGCGTTTTTTGATTTCATAAACGATGAATTATCGTAATATTCTTGGATCATCTATTAAAATCATGTAATTACTATTCTTAAATTCACAAGAAGTAATTAAAAAATCAAAATAATACAGCATTATTGTAAACTGAAACTCTCCGTTCAGCTTTTATCAATTATGCTGTAAAAATATGTAAATAACGATAATTACAATAGAAAGGATGATAAGATGAAAAGATTTATTTTGTGTAAGAACTATATCAATATTGCTTGCTACGGTGAGCGGAGGCCGCAATGCGAATAAAAATCAATCGGGCAGGTAATTGGGAGAGAATTTGCCGGTCTATTTATCAAAAGGTTGATTTATATATGGAAGCAAGGAAAGCACAAAAAAGTTGCAGACGTCAACTTGCAAAACTAAATGGTGGCTACTCTGGTAGCAAACATTCTTTTCGTACTCAGGTACTACCATTTTGGAATCAATATGGTATTCAGCCTGATAAAATGTGGTATGACCTTTATTGTTATAAGGATTCAGAATATGATCCTCGATACATACCGGAAGATATTTATTGGAGAATTATTTATCCGGCGCTTAACAAGCCTAGTTTTCGTCATGCTTATACAGATAAGTGTTTCTATAGTCGGATGTTTCCTTTTTTAAAACAACCACGCACAATTCTAAAAAACAGTAATCACTGCTTTTATGATGGCTCTGGTAATATGATTAGTTTAACACAAGCGAAATCTATTCTAGAAGCGGAGAAACACTTTGTAATAAAACCAGCTATATATAGTGGTGAGGGAGTGGACATTTTTTTCTATGATAGAGAGGACAATCCTAACTTAGATTTTAATCATTTGCTAAAAACCTATGGAACCGACTATATCGTTCAGGATATTGTTAAGCAACATGAAGTATTAGAAGCAATACATCCCAAGTCATTAAATACCATTCGAGTAATATCCTTTTTATTTCAAGGCGAAGTTTATATTTCTTCATCAATTTTACGCATGGGTGTGGGTGGCTCCCGTCTTGATAATGTCTCTGCAGGTGGTATAGCTTGCCCAATTCATTCGGATGGAAGGCTTCATAGTAAAGCGATTAATAGAGCTTCACAATGGGTGATGTGTCATCCTGGTGGAGCAGTTTTTAAGGACATAAAAATTCCATCCTACGACCGGGTGATTTCAGAGATTCGTAGAGCCCACAAGAATATTCCTCATTTTCGTATTATTGGCTGGGATTTCTCTATTGACGAAGCTGGAGATCCTGTATTTATCGAATACAACGGAGCTCCTGGAATGAATCAAGTAAGTTGTGGACCACTTTTTGGTGAACTTACAGAGTCAGTATTGGATGCAATATTTAACAATCAAGCAGCGCTCGCTACCTATGTAGCGGCGAATAATTAAAAAGGAGGATATAAGATGAATATTTCTGTTTTAGGTGCTGGTAATGGTGGTACAGCGGTAGCTGCGGAGTTAAGTTTACGAGGTCATGATGTGACATTGATTAAAACCTCCCATGCCATGCATGATAAAAATTTTGAGCATTTGATAGAATATGGCGGTATGGTTAGTCTTCATGAAAAAGGGGAAACCGTAAAGGCTCAAATAAAGCATTTAACTAGGGATCTATCGCAGCTAAGTAAAAGCGAGATTGTAATTATCTATATACAAACAAATTATCACGAGAATCTGATTGAGCGCATAAAACCTCATCTCAGAGACGATCAAATTCTCTTAATTAACCCTGGCTATCTCTCTACTGCCTATGTACTAAAGCATTGCCCAGATATAGATCTTACTATTTGTGAGGCGCAAAGTTCTTTTGTGGATTGTAGAATTCATGAGCCCGGTACGATAAAGATTGGTTTTCGTAATGTACGTAATCCTCTTGGTATCTACCCTGCAAAGCATGCGGAAAGAGCTAAGGAGAAATTAAATCAGCTTGGGTACCCATTTGTCTATCTTCCTTCTGTAATTGAAGCAGCACTACATAATCCAAATCTAATTGTACATACGGTTGGTGCTATTATGAGTATTCCTCGTATTGAAAAAACGAACGGAGATTATTGTATGTACCATGAAGTATTTACTCCGAGTGTATGGCGTATTCTTGAGGCACTTGATAATGAAAAGATGGATGTAATGGAGAAACTAGGAAGTGAACGTATGTCATACGTAGAGGCCTGCAAGTATCGAAACACCCTAGATGATACACGGGATGCCAAAGAAGTTTTCTTCTGGTATGCTAGTATGCCTACACGTGCTAAGGGACCTACGGTAGTTGATTCTAGATATATATCGGAGGATGTTCCACAAGGTTTGGTTATGCTTGAAACTTTAGGAGCCAAGCTAGAAGTAGACACTCCTATATGTACTTCACTCATTAATATGGCCTCAGCCGCTTTAGGTCGTGACCTGCGAGCCGAAGGTAGGACTATCGAACGTTTAGGTGAGGAAGTATTGGAAAAAATAATAAAGGATCAATAATATAAGCAATCAACCCGGCTTCATGTTTGGCTTCACGAAGTCGGGTTTTGCAAATTAATATTAAATGGCTCTATTATTTCCGCTCCGGTTTCAGAGTGATCATTTCTGGCATATAATTAAGAGAATAATATATTTGAGAATGTAACTAGAGTATTAAAGTTACACTATCTTTAGCCACCTATAAAGCCGATGATTATAATGGTATTGAAACTAAATATTACCTATTTTGCCAAAATCACTATAAATAATTTAAAAACTATGTTATTATTAATAGCAAATTTATTGGTTTGTATATGAAAGCAAATAAAATAATTGCTTTTAACTAAATATAGCGGGCTAATTAGATGATTTTTACTTAAAGGAGGCAGATTTATGGAGTTTTCAAATCTACTATTTGCATTTGCATTAACAATTTTTGCTGGCCTATCAACAGGCATAGGAAGTGCACTTTCCTTATTAACAAATAAAACAAATAAAAAATTCTTATCAGTTGCTCTGGGATTTTCAGCTGGTGTTATGATTTATGTTTCCTTTGTTGAAATTTTTGTAGAAGCAAAAGTAGCCTTAACAGCAGCATTAGGTATAAAAAATGGAAACTGGGCTACAGTCGGTGGATTTTTCTTAGGAATGCTAATCATAGCATTGATAGATAAATTGATCCCCGAAAGTGATAATCCTCATGAAGCACATACAGTAGAAGAGATGGATGGTAATAGTGAACATCACAAAAACAGTCTTATGAGGACGGGAATATTTGCAGCATTGGCTATTGCAGTTCATAATTTTCCAGAAGGATTAGCAACATTTGTGGCAGCCTTAAATGATCCTCAGCTAGGAATTCCTATAGCAGTTGCTATCGCTATTCATAACATACCAGAAGGTATTGCAGTAGCAGTCCCCATATTTTACGCTACAAAAAGCCGCAAAAAAGCATTTTCACTATCATTGCTGTCGGGTTTAGCAGAACCACTAGGTGCTATTGTAGGATATTTGATTTTGAGACCTTTCTTAAATGATACTTTAATGGGATTAATATTTGCTGCGGTTGCAGGTATTATGGTATATATCAGTTTGGATGAACTCCTACCTGCTGCGAAGGAGTATGGTGAACACCATCTTTCAATCTATGGTCTTATAGCAGGAATGGTGGTAATGTCAGTGAGTTTAGTATTATTTATTTAATATTTCTATTTAGAATTATTTATTTAGTATTAAATATTTGGTTTTATTTATGTAGGTTAAGAAAGTATTGATATCTTTATTTGATTGATTAATGATTTTTATGGGTCATCTTTCCATAGAAACTCTATAAGGTAGGCCGGATAAGTGTAATGCAGTCCGACCTACCTTATAGCTACATTTTTATATTGTAGTATAATAACGTGTAGTGAAGTATCTATATTTTATATTATAAAATTTGAAACATCTTGGACAAATGAAGTAGAATGGTGTAAAATGTATCAACAGTAACCATAAGGAATATTAAATAAGATTATAGCTGAATAGAGTCTATGAACTTATTACGTAAGGAAGATTTATATGAAAAAACCATTACTTAATTTAATCAATATGAATAAATATTTTGGTACATCTCATATTTTGAAGGATATTTCCTTAGATATCATGGATGGAGAATTTTTAACCCTTCTCGGTCCATCAGGTTGTGGCAAAACAACGATATTACGATGCATTGCAGGACTTGAGAATATCGATTCTGGTGATATTTTATTGAATGGAAATTCTATTAAAGATTTACCACCGAACAAAAGAAATGTAAATACCGTTTTTCAAAACTATGCTTTATTCCCTCATTTAAATATATTTGATAATGTTGCTTATGGACCAAGAATAAAAAAGTCCATGACTGAGGATCAAATAAAGAAACGAGTAGCTGAAGTTTTGGAATTAGTACAGATGACTGGATATGAGAAGCGAATGACCAACCAATTATCCGGGGGCCAAAGGCAGAGAATTGCGATTGCCAGAGCTTTAATTAACGAACCGGATATTCTACTCTTAGACGAGCCCTTAGGAGCCCTGGATTTAAAGCTTAGAAAATATATGCAGACAGAGCTAGCTGGGTTACAAAAGCAAACAAAAACAACTTTTGTTTATGTTACTCATGATCAGGAAGAAGCCCTTAATATGTCTGATCGGATTGTCGTATTAAATAAAGGGGTAATACAACAGGTCGGTAGTCCGAGGGATATTTATAAGAATCCAAACAATTTATTTGTTGCAGATTTTATCGGTGATAGGAACATTAAAAAGGTAAAAGTTTTAGAAATACATGACGAATACTCCAAAATCAAGTTGGGAAATAGCATCATAAATATTCGTAACACTAACAATATGCAAAGAAGTATCCAATCCGGTGAGATAGCAATTCTAGCTGTTCATACTGATAAGATGCGGATTACTTGTAATAATACCCCGAATTCTCTTTCCGGGGAAATTGTATCGGTACACTATGCTGGTTCCCAGATAAGAACACGGGTAAATGTAGGTGGTGAGAAAATCACAGTTATTGAATACCAGAATAATGATTGTGATTACGAGATAGGGGATATGGTACATGTATCATGGGAAGAGTCAGGAGCAATCTTACTCCCTATGGAAGATGATTTCGATGAAATAGTAAAATCTGAATTCCACACATAAGATTGGGTGAAAAAGAAAGGTCAGGTTTTGGAATGAAGAAGTTTAAGCAAAATGCCCCAGCCATACCCATACTGGTTTGGTTTGGATTACTCGTTGGCATACCATTGATATTTGTTCTTGTATTGAGTTTTCTGTCTAGGGATAGTTTGGGCAATATTGTGGTTGAATTTACCTTAGATAATTATAAAAGGATATTTGATCCAATCTATTTGAAAGTGTTTTTTAATTCCTTTTTGCTTGCAACACTAACCGCATTGATAACATTATTGATTGGCTATCCTGTCGCCTATTTTACAGCAAAACTAGAAACCAAGAAGAAGGCTCTAGCCATTCTATTAATTATACTTCCATTTTGGATATCGAGCTTACTAAGAACCTACGGTTGGATTATCTTACTTGGTAATAGAGGACTTATAAATAATATACTACTCAATCTCCATATTATTGATAAACCGCTGGGTATGATGTATAAGTTTGGTACTATTCTAACAGGTACCGCCTACATGCTAATTCCTTTTATGATAATAGCCATCTATAATTCCGTAGATAAACTTGATAAATCTTTACTGGAGGCATCCTATGATCTAGGGGCTGGTAAATGGAAGACATTTTTTAGTATCACACTACCACTTACCATACCGGGGATTGCTGGAGGTTTTACTTTAGTTTTTATTCCTGCTTTAGGTCTTTATTTTATATCCGACCTTTTAGGCGGAGGTAAAAATATATTTCTGGGTAACCTGATTAATTCGATGGTTACTAAAGGCAGAAATAGACCACTTGCGGCAGCTTTCTCTGTAGGAATGATTGTAATGGTTTTAATTGTACTGTTTATCTATAATCGTATAACAAGGAATAATAAGGAGAGACTATTATAATGAATACCAAGGCTAAAAGATTCCGCACATTATACTTATCCCTATTCTTTGTAATGCTATATATTCCAGTGCTTAGCGTTATTATGTATTCCTTTAATAAAAGCCCTTCCACAGCGCAATGGACAGGTTTTACATTAGATTGGTATAAAGAACTTTTTTCTGATAGGGTTATTGCAGATGCATTCAAAATAAGTATACAAGTGGCGGTTCTAACATCACTTCTATCAGCTATAATTGGAACAGCAACTGCTATTATTTCAATATATGTTACTGAGAAAATGGAAAAAACACTAAACGGATTAATGCTATTACCTTTACTGGTTCCTGAGATTGCCTTAGGAGTTTCACTGCTATTGTTTTTTAGTGCATTAAAGATGCCATTTGGTATTACAACCTTAGTTCTTTCCCATTCCTTGTTTTGTGTACCCTATGTATATATTATGGTACAATTAAGATTAAAAGAAATCGATATATCCATTATTGAAGCGGCAAAGGATCTAGGAGCGGCCAGGTGGCAGATTATAAAAACGATTATCATACCTTTGGTCTTGCCTTCGATTATAACAGCATCCTTACTTGCACTAGCGATTTCTTTGGACGATGTAGTTATTTCGACTTATATGGCAGGCGCAACTTCAACGACCTTACCGGTTCATATTTTCTCAATGATGCGTGTCGGTGTTACACCGAAAATTAATGCATTATGTACCTTAATCTTAGTAGGAACCTTTTTTATTATAGGTTTTAGCCAAATTTTTAATAAGAAGAAGTAGAACACACGCTTGTTTTTTACATTTACTTATATTATAACATTTACTTAATACATTTATTTAAAAAGAAGAATTAGAAAAAGGAGGAATTTTAATTGAAAAATACAGTAATAAAACGATTACTAGGCTTGTTCCTATTCTCAATCATGGTATTCGCTTTAGTTGGATGCGGTGGGAATAAGGATAGTAAAGAGATTAATCTTATGACATGGGGTGGAGATTTTATTCCACGGGAAGTTATTAGTCA
>JAAYSQ010000133.1 GCA_012523925.1 Clostridiales bacterium | reverse complement strand
TATTCGTCAGCACGATTTAACAAGACCGCTACCTCTGCTCTAGTTATATAGGATGAGAAATCATCTCCATCTTTTACAATTCCAGCTTTGATAGCAGCATCGTTATATGAATTATTACTATCAAGCGAAAGATTAAGTTCTTTAACCAATGATTTGATAAATTCTTCTGGCTTTATATATTTACTTGCAGCGAATGTTTCTACAGGCTCTCTTAATATAAAGTTGCAGAAACTAATTACTGCAAATAGAATAACAATCAGTATCCCTTTTTTATTATTGTTCTTTTTCATATTTAATCCCCCATAATACAGTTTTATTTTTACATATTGTACAGGATTATACCATTTATTTACTATCATCGCAAATATCTATAAATGTGATCACGATATCTATTCTGACATTAGCAAACTCGATCTTCTCATTATTCACATTTACTAATCAATTTCAATGTGCTGTATAGTCAGGTGCATATACTCCGAGAGCACTACATTTCGGACAAGCGTAGGCCCCTTCTTTTACACATTCCTCAATTGTAAAATATGATTCATTATAAAAGCGAATATTTTTCTCGTTAATCTCAGGACATCCACTTTTATGATATAGCAGGTACCAGTCCACCTGCTCTATGAAGAATAATGTATCCTTAGATATTTTCGCACCCGCAGAAGCAAAACGGTTATAGACATCTCCTGCTTCATTACCATATGGATA
Source organism: Clostridiales bacterium (assembly GCA_012523925.1). Lineage (GTDB taxonomy): Bacteria > Bacillota > Clostridia > Lachnospirales > Lachnospiraceae > Mobilitalea. The sequence continues at coordinate 11,023 of JAAYSQ010000133.1, read as the reverse complement.
TCCCTGAAACACAACAAATATACTGCAGTCATCCAAATAAGGCATCCACTGATTATTACTTATTGGCGGTAGGTTGAAATTATAGGTAATTCCATGGTTTGATGCTATTTTATTGTGATGACTTATATAATAAGCCATCGAATTTTCAATAAGTGAGGCAATTGTAGTTTTCCGTAATGTCTCAAATTTCTCATTATCGAATAAAAAATGATTAGATGAGTTAATTACATTTGCATATTTTTCCCCCACATCCTTATAATTCATCTGATAGACTTTTTGCGATGCACTACTATCCAGTTTGCAGTACTTATCAAGCAAAGTAATCGTATCACTTAAAGTAAAACCATATAGGAAATATTCATCTTCATAGTAATAGGGAAGCTTTTCAGACCATCTACGGACGGTGTATGTATTATCATCAGCCCCATTATATTCATCATAATAGTACAGATAATACCCATCTTCTACGGTAACTGCAATAACAGGAAAATATAAGGCTAATTCTTGCTGTTTTTCGCGATCAGATAGAATACCAAATGAGGAATAGAGGGAAGCGAAAAAACTTTCTATTGCTTTTTCCTTATTAATATGTATTTTATTATTTTCTCCTACTTCAATTAACCTTGTAACTGCATCATCAATTGCTACATCGATAAAACCGTCAATTTCTTTTTTATTATCTATAACTGTATTCAGGTTATTGGTCCTTATATCACTGATAATAATTAATGTAAATGCTATTAAGGCAAATGAAATAGTTATATGGTATAATTTCATCCTTTACCTCACTTCTGCGCTACTTTATGGTCTTTCTGGTGAAACAAGCATCATCTTACCTATGTGAGTTTATCTGAGTTTATGGATTTCTTCTCTGATATACCCGCCATTCACTACATGAATACATCTATCCCTAATGCCCCCAAATATACTGCCTAGATATCTTTCTCCCCATTCCTTCTTACGGTTTGTTACTGTCATTGTTAGATAATCCCTATGAGAAAAATAATAGTTTCCATTGCCTTCATATATTTTTTCAAATATATCTGCTCTATAATATTTATCGTCATATTCTAATATTCTTCCTGTAAATATCGGAGTTCTGGCTTCACAATAGGGGCATCCCGGATCCGTATCATCGGGATATAATTCATAATACCGATTGCATACTGAACAAAGTCTAATATTACGCTTTGTTATAACTTGCAAAGTTGTATACAGACCCTTATAGCTTAGTGTAACGGTCTGCGTTCCAACATAGTCTTTATCAAGATTGTCAAGATATCCAGTACTTATATATTCCTTTCGACCATCCATATAGGTAGCTAGAAGTATAACATCATTCTCCTGCAGCGTTGTTCCTTTATAGATGGTAAGCCTTTTAGATGATGGATGTGATATTATTAAACTTTCTAGATAGCCTCTACAGAATGGACAACCAGGATCAGTATTGTCGCTATTCATATTATATACATGCCCATTTGGGCAAGTTTTGTTTCGTGGTATTACAGTCACCACGATACTGGTTGACATTGTTGCTCCGGTGCCATCGGTATAGCGAAGCTTCACTGTCTTATCACTTACTACAGAATCTGATGTATCATTTGTATTACATAATATAATATCTGTTGATCCATCTTGATACGTAACTGTAGCCGTAGTGATAAAAGATTCACTGATATAAACTTTTTGTATTGGATGTGTAGGGGTGATATTAATTACTTTAAGATGACAGTGGGGAGAAACTTCAGTATCGCCATTATAATAACGACCTTCTGTTTTCCCACAAGAATAGGTATAGTAACCAGAACATGAGCAACCACCAGATGAGGAATATGCAAAGGTATCGCAATTACCACTACATGTTGTTTGTGAATATTGAAAATATGCTCCACACTTGGTACATTCATTTACATATGAATAGAAATGAAGCGTTCCACCACATCCGCTATGATTCTCGCTACTATTACGTTCTTTAACTGTCCTCTTTTTAACTGGATGATAGGTTCTGTCGCAACTACTATTATGGAAATGTTTCTCTCCATCATAGCAAATATCTGTATGAACATGATTAGCATCTGCAGGTGTTTTGATTGCACCCTCTAATATGCTTTCATTGGTTTCTGTATTTAATTCCCCACTATTTTCGATTGGATCTTCAATATGTGGAATATCTGTTGAGATTGGCCGATAGTGATATTCATTTGTTCCTTTGTAAGTATTATTTTGCTCTTCAATTACTTCCTGCTCGGTTCGGAATCGATATTCTGGCTCAAAACTTGTATGCTTATGCTCTAACTCAATATCATATAGCATGCCTGTAACCGACAAAATCTCCAGATAATCTTCATACATATTTCTATTTATATAACCTTTCCTTCGAACTTCCTGAACGAGTTTTTCGGTTTCCATCTCAACTATCGTTTGTATTATTACGTCTTGTTTTTGTTCTATATAAAATAAAGGAAAGAGTAATATAATGATGATTGCTAGAATTATATCTACAACTAGTTTCAATGGATTATCCAAAGATCTCACCCCCGAAAGTGATCGTCTTATTCTCCTCCTTATCCATTCCAAATAGGCTCATAATTTGCGATCGGATTGACCTATTTTTCTTTGTAACGATTATTGTAATATAATCTCCTGCTTTCAATTGATATATCTTTTGACTATAAAGGGTTTCAATAATCTGTGCTGTATAGGTTTTATCATAATATAGAATGGCCTGCTCTCCTTCATTTACCTTCATACAATAAGGACACCCTGGATCACTGTCTTCTTTATTAATGTTATATTCATGCCCATTTGGACATATCTTTTTGGTCATACTATCAATAACCTCAATGATTAAGTTGCATTGGAACTCTTTATAATGCACGGTTACCATTTGCTCTCCTAAGATATTTGGTTGATAATTACTGACTTTATAACCAGTATAAGTAACCTCTCTATGCGTATCCCTAAATTTAAGAATGATTTCCAAGGCTAATTCAGTTCCTCTTATTACTTTGGTGCCACCATATCTTAAATTCGCTTCAATGCCAATTAAAGTAACTGAACATGCCGGACAACCGTAGGGATATCTTGATCTACTAAAACTTGTCTCACAATAAGGGCACTCTAATAAATCATCATCTATAATTGTTACTGTAATTTGATCCGTTAGATTTTTATAATAAACCGTTACATTATATGTACCTGGTTTATCTAGGACCAAGTCTGTCGACCATCCGTTCACTATTTCGGTATGCCCATCCTTAAATGTTGCTGTTACTGTTAAATCTAAGGATTGATGCTTCCCAACGATGACAGGATTGGGCTCTGCAACAATACTTATAACCGTATCGTGACATAGAGGACACCCTGGATCAGATCCATCCTCATTCAAATAATATTCATTTTCGCAAACAGGACATACCCTTTTTGATGCCTTTACCTCCACTGTAACATAGTCTTTGAATCCTTTATATGAAATTGTAATTTGCTGATATCCAATTCTTAAAGGATTGTAATCGCTTGTCCAATCACTAACGATAGATCTTCCACCATTCCTATAAAGAGCATATACCGATATTGGTAAGTCTGACCCTTGCCTTAGGCTTATGTAATCAGGTGTAGCATCGATTCCCATTACCGTACTTGTACATACTGGACATCCTTGGTCTATATCGTTAGCGTCCAATTCATATTGATTTCCACACTCCGGGCAGGATTTTAGTAGATTATTAACCTTTACTACTGCAGTTGTGCTTTTCGAAATACCATTTTCACTATATGTAATAGCAACTGTCTGTCTACCTAGGATATGATTATTAAAATTATTAATTTCATAGGAACTCGTTGACGCACTAGATCCATCTTCATAATAAACCAGTACATCAAAAGAAGGATTTTGGTAACGTTTAACTTCCTGTGTACTTGGCTTAACTGCAATACTTGTTATATTTGGCTTAACAGTTACAGTAGTCGTACAGGTTCTTGTGCCAGTAGTTTTTGCATTACCTACTTTTCCACTATAGGTAAGAGTAACAGTTTGTACTCCAGGAGTCATGTTATTATAACCTGTTGCAGTGCAAGTAACCGTATCAGTATGTCCGTCAAGATATGTAGCCGTTGCTGTCGTTACAATATTATCACCTGTGTAGACGGTTTGTGATGCTTGTGTTGCTTTAATGCTTGTTACAACAGTGTTACAGCTTTCATAAACTCTTGTACTTCCTTTATAATATGCTCCAGATGTTTTACCACAGACTAAATCATAGCTACCAGAATTTCCACAAGTAGGACTTGAGGTAGATATTGAACAGTCTAATTTGGATCGGGTACACCTTCCACTTGGGGCATTTCGTCTTGTATTTGATATTTCGCCACATCCTTGGCATACTTTTCTTTGTCCCAAGCTCCAAGTTCCACAGCCTTTTTGACAGTGATATGTATATGAATAGGTGGTTAGCCGTTTCCCACAGGAATGGACCGAATTGGTGGATGACATACTCGTTCCATAAAATGCATTACAGCTTTTATAACAGCTACCATTATGAGAATGATAGCAACTAGAAGTATGCGTATGCGATCGGTATGTATAACAACTTCCGCTTTTCGATGTATGTGTATGTTTATTACCATCATAGCAGTCATCGGTATGAGTATGAGTAGCAAAAGATGTAATTAATCCATCCGCCTTTGGTAGCCTTCTTGTATCATTTAATGCCAGAATCATTCCAGGCTTTGTCTTTTCTGATATAATCTCGCCTGCAGTCTTAGGAGAAGCATGTTCTATTTCTATATCATAGAACTCTCCTGTTTGATTAAGTTTATCAAGGTATTCTTCATATGATTCAAGGCTTATGTAACCTTCATTTCTTATGGTATCTGTAAATTCATGCGTATGCGCTTCCACAATATGATCCATGATTCCTACTTGTGCTTCCGCTCTATATTGTAATGGTAACATTACTATTAATATTACAGCCAATAGGATCGTAATCATTCGTCCTAGTGAATCCAAACTCTCACAACCTTTCACGCATACTTATTCATGATTTATATGTATACATTCGTGTTTACTCCTGCCATTTAATGCCACTTTACCTTGTTAATAATAAAAAAGTCATTTATTTAATCCGATTAGCATGTAATTTAGATAGTAAAATTAAAATATTTTTAAACTCAATTTTTAGTGCTCTGTAAATATTATTTTAATAATATTGCCTTTGCTATCATATGCATATGTTTTTTGATATTCTGTATTTTTAATTCCATATGTGAATATATTCTCTACATTATGGTCCTGTTTACGAATTGTAGTCCCGTTAATTTCCACATCATATTCCAGGGTTTGAAATAGAGATGCAACAAGCTCCGATTTTGATACAAGTTTTTCATCTGAAACATATTGTTGATATAGAACCTCATTTTCTTTCACCTCTTCACGCAAATGTGTTATCACTTTATGATGCGTTTTTGCACTAAAAGATATGTATATTATACCAACCATAAATAATATCATTGAAAATGCGATTTTTAGGAACTTTGCTACATTCTCCATAATATCCTTCCCCTACCCTAATTTTATTCTGAAATCACCAAACACTAATATTTGATCATCTTATTTTTGTGTAAATCGAACTCCTAAGATAACATCGTTACTATTCACATCTAATTCCCCAAGAAACAAGGCCGTTGGTTTAATGTAATTCTCATGGGTAAAATTCCGAAGATTTTTTACTTGGGAACCATTTGTATAGGTATTTTCTTTTGTCGAGGTTTTAACATAGATATAAATTGGTGCATCTTCACCATCCCCATAGTCTCCAAGTTCTTTGCGTATCAAATTTACTACTTCACTTCCATAGACCTCTATATTATCAAACTGCTTTATACCACTATCTTTTAAGTCATTATTTAATGTAATCATCTTTGTAATCGCCGTTTCATTTAGGTTTCTTGCACTGCGCATTGTTGTAAGACCTATGGCCACTAATATGCAAGTTATCAAAGTAGCTGCAGCTAAGATCATTATTTTTGTCACATCAGTAATATGATTTGTCTTCATATATATCTCCATTTCTAGTTCTTATTACCCATTCGTGAGACTATGCGCATTTTAAACATCTTGGATTAAGTGTTATGAAAAGTTTAAATATGCCCTATCATTAATTAAGGTTGCTGCTCAAAATGGATGCATACAATTATTCCATTATCATCTTTGAAAGTCTCCCCTAGAAACATTGCCATAGGATTAATGTAGCCATATTCATGCTTTTTACTAGGGATTTTGGACTTTGGCAATTGTCCCTGCTGCCCCTTATTATCTAATATCTTGCTTTCTCCATCATTAATATAGACATAATTATAAGAAGCATAATCACCATTTAATGTTTTTACTTCGATTGCTAGATACTGGTCCTCTTCGATTGCTTTCTTTACCAGGCTTATTACCTCACTACCTGGAATTAGACTTCCTTCGTATAATGATAAATCAATATCCTGATACTGATCGGATAGTTCATTCAGTTGATTTGAATTCGTTAGAATCGATGATCTTCCATCATTGACAATCTTAAATCCGATTGCACATAGTATACATACAATGATTACTGTCGCAACCAAGATAAATATCTTGGTTACGTCCGCCATTAGATTTGTTCTCATATCTGCGTAAATTCAATACAAATGATAATACCATTGGCATCCTTATAGACTTTACCTGCAAACTGGGCAGAAGGGTTAATGTATTCTTTCTCTGCCTTATCACTTTCTAGTTGCGAATCCGCATCTGTCCCAATATAATCATCCAGTAAAGCGTATTTAATTCCGGATGATCCAGCTCCACTATTATCTGGCTCAACAAATTCATAGTTATAGTCTTTATAATTCTTTGCAGCTTTCGTTTTTACTCGAATGGAAAGATAGTCTTTGCTTTCTATAGCATTCCGAATTAAATTAGTAACTTCACTTCCTTGAACATTAGCACCATCATAGATTGCCAAGTCAATATCGCTATACTGACTCGTCATATTATTAAAATTATTAGTACTAGCATTGACCGATGATTTACCCTCATTAACCATCTTAAAACCAACTGCACATAATACGCATACCACAATAACGGTTGCTACAAGAATTAGTACTTTTGTTGCATCTGCCATATTATTTGTTTTCATATTATTTTCTCCTTCTATTTATAATAATTTTTAACAAAGCCTTAAATAGGCCTAACCAAGTAAGGCTTTCTACATCTGAATAATAATATATTTAGATGTTTTGCATCGCTTCCTTGAACATCTGTAATTCATTGATGCTTGCAAGTAATAGAGGTAATGTAAGGTAGGCCATAACTAGTCCAGTCGGAATCCAAGATAAAGGTTTTGCGATATCAGCTCTTTTCTGAACCGATATTTCATTCTCCTGCTTCCTTCGATCATGGTAGTTTTCGCGATCTGAGGATATCTCATCAAAAGCTTTATCGATAGACATAACATCACATCGAATAAGATTGTCTACAAGGCGCCTGAATGGAGGATAAGTTTCCTTTTCCTTTAATTTTGTTAATGCCTCAATTTCACCACTATTATAATTATTAATACATTCTTGCAACGATTGCTTAAACACCATTGCAAATAGTTCCAGCTCCTCTAGCAAATCCTTGACAGTAACATGGTCCATGTACATCATCATATAAATTATAGAATGGAACTGATTTACCTCATCTTCCATATTCATTTCTAGTATTTTCTTCTTAAATTGAAGCATCCCATAGGGAAGATAAAAGGCAATGATACCAATGATAAATGCAAGGATAAGTTCATACCATTTCAGATATTCTTGCTTATACTGCCATACTTGACTTACGATTTGCTCGGCTATACTCTCATTCAAACGAGCGTTATAGAATTTTCTCTCAGTTTCTAATGCCTGCAATATGCTCTCTTTGGTGACTTCCTTACTATCCTTAAGCTCATTCACCTTCGCTAGAATAATTTCCTCTATCGTTTCTTGTTGATTACGATTCATTACGTTAAAGCTAGAGTTTAGCTTCGGTACCTTCGTTAATAGATTTATCCGGTTATTGTGATGGATGTAGAAAATTAATAAAATAGATAAGACAAATGCGATTACAGCTGAAATCATCCTTTGTAGAAGCAATTGTCTAGGTGTTATCGTTTCTCCCATTCTCTTTAGAGTATCCTTTAACACTAACATTTTTCCATAATGCTTTTCAGTATAATTATCTAGTCCATTCTTTATTACTTTTATTTTCTCTATTCTTTTTAAATAATGATATTTCTTGGGTAAGTGTTGCTTGATTTCTTTAAGATGATTATTTACAAGATAGACTACCAAGGAGGTAATTAGAGTGACCACTACTAAGACAATACCAGGTCTTCCATTATAGAATGCATCCAGCTCCGGCATCATAGATATTCCAAATTGTTTAATGGTATTAAGGGGAATAATCGCTACTAATGTTACAAAGGTTATCCCGGAGAATAAGAAGTTTAGCTTTTTTTGTTTTAGAATTTCAATATTGATTTCCTTCTTTAAATTTTCAATATTGCTCGTAAATAAATACTGTCCCCTCACTTTTTTATCAGAGTATTCTAATACTCCTACGCACAAGGATAAGAACATTTTAAGATATTTATTATGGGTTATGGAATTATACTTTGCTACCTCCTCTTTTAGATTGTTGGCTATCAGAATATCGTATATTTTACCCGCATGTACCTTCATTTCATATCCCAAACCATCCATTGCTCCCAGTACTGCATCATCAATCATCCGATTTACATGGTAATTATGGCGAACCTCCGAGAGAAATACTACCATGTCTTCTAATAACTTCATCTCCGTTCGATTAATCATAAAAGCAATAATTTCTTTATTTATAATATAAACCATAATGATGCCAACACATAAATTGATCATATTGGGTTTTCGAAAGAATAGGAACCCCACTGCTAGGAAACAGGTAAACCATGTTGCTAATACTGTTTTTATCGTCTGTAGCTCTATTTTTCTTTCTTCTCCTGGATACAAAATCTCATATCTTCGTCTGATTTGTTCTAGATAGGTATTTATTATAGGTTTACTATTGAAAGCATGGTAAATTTTAATCAGTATTCGATTCTTTTTCGTACGGGTTGATAGGGCTGTACCGATATTATTTTTGATTTTATCCTTTCGATCAATCTCTTGAATAATCGCAATAACAATCGGAAGAGTAATCGCCAATGCGATAAGCGTAACAAGCAACAACTCTTTATCCATTCTGCACCCCCTGCAATGCTTTATTAAATGCTAGGAACTGTTCCTTCTCTTGTGGATTTAAATTCTTACAGATTTTCAGTACAGAACGTTCACTAAAATGATTCTTGCAGACATATCTTCCGTTCTCATATACAATGATTTCTCTAGTTATGTATGTTTTCCTTCTTGCAATTCTCTTTAATGCTTCCATAAGACATTCATGATAATCACTTGGCCACACTTCTTCCTTAGGTAATGGAATAATCTCTGTAATATGACTAATATAACGCTTTCCATCCCCAGACTTCTCCCAATGGATATCAAGGTTAATGGAACCTGCGACCTGCTCTTCTGCGACCTGTTCATTCGTAAAAGTTCCGCAGGAAAGTGATGCATTGCGAAAATACTCAATCAAATCGTTGGTGGTAACACAGTGGCAAGTACACATAGTTGATTTGGTTCCTGCCTGCGTAAGCGTTATAAAGGAATTAGCCAGATCAAAGGATGCAACTTCACCAAGTATCATAATTGCTGCGTCTGTTTTCTTCTGAAGGTTAATGGACTCTACTAGGCTAACTTCTTCAATACTACGAAAGCTTGCAATGTTAAGATGAGGATAGGTATTGCTTAACCATAGTTCAAACTCCTGCTCAGTTGTCCGGATAGGGTATCTTTGGTCAATAAATTGTATCATAGCTTTTAGATACGTCGTCTTACCAGAGTTCTGGTCCCCAGATAATATAATATTAAGACATCCTTTCACTGCCCATTTAGTAAGTTCAATAACAGCTTCTGATCCAGAACCTTGTACTAGGGTTTCGATTGGCATATGCTTTGAACTATCAAATTTCCTGACAAAGAAAGCCCATCCACTTGTTAACTTTGGACGTACGACGACAACGCGGCTACCATCCTGCAGATAATTCAATTTATATCCATTGGATGAGGTTAAATGTCCAACGTTATCATAAAGATAGAGATTCTTGCATACTCGTATAAGTTCTTTCATGCTCCCAAAGGAAAGGAAAGACAAATGGATCGGTTTCCCATGGAGAAATATCCATAGGCTATCAAAGGTATATTTATTTGTGATATCCTGTGATTGCATAACTTCTTCCATATAGTTGTATTGCTCTGATGCAATACCGGACACTCCTCCTGAGCATCCATCTATTTTCATATCCCGAATTTCATCCATAACGGAAAAACCATACGTTTCCTGATAAATGCGCTGTGTTAAAAGCTCCAGCTTATCCACATAGCTAGGTTTAGATGATAATCTAGCATAAGCTTTCTCAATATCATCGCAGGAAACTTCATAATGTATACCCGCTTGGTTAACCTTTGGAGATTCAAATCCACAATGATCACTTAATATTTCTAAAGCATCATATCTGTATTTTTGTTTATACTGCCAAAGCAGAATCTCGAATTTATCCTGGGCAGTTAATTTCATCGAATTCTCAAATGGGATTGTTAAATCTATGGTATCTTCATTAATTTGAAGTTTATTTTGTAGAAGTTCTTTAATATAATCCTTTACAAATTCCTTCTCACCAATATTTCCTTGGGCACAGGAACGAAGCGCAGTTTTTAATCTTACCTTCTGCCTTTCCCGTTTCTTAGTCTCTGTTTTATTAAGATAAAGTTCCGCAATATTCTGATTTGTTATCTCATTAAATAGCATTCGAATTGATTTTTTAAGATAAGGAATGGAATAGATGTCTTCCTGCCCTTGTTCTTGGTCTGGTTCTAAATCTTTCTTGAATAT
>JAAYSQ010000132.1 GCA_012523925.1 Clostridiales bacterium | reverse complement strand
GGACTTGGTGTACAGATCCCAATCGCCAGCTGGGGAACATTAGCGAACGATGGTAGTAAAGTGTTCCAGATGTATCCGTCACAATTAATTATTCCAGCAATATGTATCAGTATAACAATGTTATCTTTCAACTTGCTTGGTGATGGTTTACGTGACTCTCTGGATCCTAAGTTAAGGAGGTAATGGGATGAGTAAAGTATTAGAAGTAAAAGACTTACGTGTATCCTTCGATACTTATGCTGGAGAAGTTCAAGCAGTCCGTGGTGTCAGCTTTGAATTAGAGGAAGGCGAAGTTCTAGCGGTCGTAGGTGAGTCTGGTTGCGGTAAGAGTGTTTCTGCGCAGACGATCATGAAGCTAAACCCAATGCCTCCAGCAAGAATTAAGGGCGGAGAGATTACACTTAATGGTAAAGATATAGTAAGTGCTACGGAAAAGGAAATGAGAGAGATCCGTGGAAAAGATGTAAGTATGATTTTCCAGGATCCAATGACATGCCTTAACCCGACAATGCAGATTGGTAAGCAACTGGTGGAGGCAATTAAGAATCACCAGAAGCTCTCCAAGGAAGAAGCGGTAAAGGAAGCGATTCGTTTGTTGGATTTGGTTAGAATACCAAATCCTGAGCAAAGAATTAAGCAGTATCCTCATGAGTTCTCAGGTGGTATGAGACAAAGAGTTATGATTGCTATGGCTCTTTCCTGTGCTCCTAAGTTACTAATTGCAGACGAGCCTACCACTGCTCTGGACGTTACAATACAGGCGCAGATCATGGAGCTTCTAAAAGAAATTAAAGAAAAGACAAATACAGCAATTATTCTAATTACTCACGACCTTGGTGTTGTTGCAAGCATGGCAGACCGCGTGGCTGTAATGTATGCTGGTAAGGTTGTTGAGACAGGGTCTGTGAAGGATATTTTCTATAATTCTTCACATCCTTATACAAAGGCCTTACTTAAGAGTCTTCCTACAACGGATATGGAACGTACTACTCGTTTGGTATCCATTCCTGGTACACCTCCAGACTTGTTAAATCCTCCGGTTGGATGTGGTTTCGCAAGTAGATGCGATAATTGTATGAAGATTTGTCATGAAGAACAGCCGGAAGAATTTGAAGTTGATAAGGAGCATACAGCATCCTGTTGGTTATTACATCCGGATTGCCCAAGTTCACAGGTCGGAGGTGATAAATAATGGCGAACAATCAAGATGCAAAGAAATTAGTTGAGATAAAGAATGTATCTAAATACTTTCGAGTAACTGACGGTACATTAAAAGCGGTTGATGGTATAGATATTGATATATATAAAGGGGAAACCTTAGGTCTCGTAGGAGAGTCCGGTTGTGGAAAATCTACCTTTGGTAAAACACTTATCGGTATTTATCCTCCGACAAAGGGAAAAATTATTTATCATACAGCAGAAGGAAAGCCGATGGAAATTAAAAAGAAAACGCTCTTTTCCTATTCGAAAATGGCGCAGATTATTTTCCAGGATCCTTATTCCTCGCTGGACCCTAGAATGACTGTTGCCGACATTATAGAAGAAGGCATGATTATACATAAAATGTATGATAAGCAAAGACGTAAAGAAAGAGTTTATGAACTACTTGAATTAGTAGGATTGAACAAAGAGCATGCAAACCGTTTTGCTCATGAGTTCTCTGGTGGTCAGCGTCAGCGTATTGGAATTGCAAGAGCATTGGCAATAGAGCCAGAATTTATTGTATGCGATGAGCCAATCTCTGCATTGGACGTTTCAATTCAGTCTCAGATTATTAACTTATTACATGATCTTCAGATTAAGTTAGGGCTGACTTATCTGTTTATTGCCCATGACTTAAATATTGTTAAGTATATCAGTGACCGTATTGCGGTTATGTATCTTGGTAATATCGTAGAGTTGGCAAGCAGTAAAGATCTGTATGATAATACACTGCATCCATATTCTCAGGCTTTATTATCTGCTGTTCCTATTCCGGATCCGGATAAAGAAGCACAAAAAGATAGACAGATCCTAAGCGGGGATGTCCCAAGTCCAATCAATACACCAAAGGGTTGCCCGTTCGCAGGACGTTGTCCATATGTAATGGATATCTGTAGACAGGAGAAGCCTGCTCTGGAAATGAAGCAGGGACATCTAGTGGCATGCCACAAGGTTGAGAAATAATATAACGCAGAATTAGCTCTAATAATTTACGTTATAAAAAAGGGTGCATATATTATATGCACCCTTTTTGAATTCATGTTTTGAAGACTTATAACATCTAAATCTTATTATTTAGCACCTGTAGGGGTTCCTGCGGGTGTTTTTGAATCTATAGGTTTGCACGTACTATTTATTGCTTATGAGTAACCTAAATTCGAAAAAACATTGATACTGCAAGAGTAAGCGCATTACCTGTTCATATTGAGGCGAATTTCGTGTGATGGATGGTAAAAGCAAGTGTTTACCTGGGATGGAATTTTTATTGTTGATTAAGGAATGTTATCGATGATTTCGTATCTTTCTTATAAGTAAGATTAATATAAATAGAATAAGAGTAAGTATGAAAATTAGAACAAGGAATATAATCTTTACATTTGGGTATGGAAATAGGCGTCCTAGAAAGTAACTTCGATAGATTTGTCTATAGATGCGCCAGCTAAATCTCCAGAGGAGGCCAAAGGTTACATAGCTTATCAAGAATATAGTTAGTATTATTGTTGTTCGAGAGAATAGTTTACGCATGGGGAACATCTCTTTTTACTTGTAATCTATGATGAGTAAGATTAATTAGTACCAATAACCCGCTTTGAACATTTGATTTGATTGCTTTATTTATATAGCAGAACGCTAATTTTATAATCTATATATATCGATTAAATAGTATTATTAAGGAATATTTTGATTGGTGTTTTCTTGACAGACATTGACATAAATGCTAATCTTTTTACGAAAGAATAATAAATGAAAATTAATTAAAACGCTAGATTATAAACATAATGGCTGGCTAATTTATTTACTAACAGCGGTTAAAATCTAAGGCGGATAATAATGAGTGGAGTACTTAGTGTCAGCTAAATGAAGAATAAACATAAGGAAAGGGGAAAGCAATGGGGAAGAAAGTGACAATGAAGGATATTGCTAAGGAATTAGGAGTAAGCGCGGTTACCGTATCGAAAGCATTATCAGGAAAAGAAGGGGTTAGTGAAAGTGTCAGAGAAACAATTAAAAGTAAGGCTGATGAAATGGGATATCGCTACAATGCTCTAGGTAAGAGTATGAGGGAAGGGAAGAACTATAACGTTGGTATTTTGATAGCGGAACAATTTATGCACGATAGCGCATTTTATTCAAAGATGTATCAATCTTTAATCAAGGACTTATTGCAATTTGATTATTTTGGAATTTTAGAGATTATACCAGGACAAGAGGAGAAAGAATGCACCATGCCTCGCATTCTTCAAAATAATAAGGTTGATGGTATTATTCTCTTAGGTCAGATGAAGCGTGAATATATAAGGATGATTCATAAAACCAATATTCCTTATATTTTTCTTGACTTTACTGATGATTCCTTTAATGCAGATACCATTATTAGTGATAATGTACATGGTTCCTATGAGATCACTAAATATCTAATTTCGCAAGGTCATAAAAAAATTGGATTTGTAGGCAATCGGCTTGCTACAACCAGCATAATGGATCGTTACATCGGATGCTACAAGGCATTATTAGAGAATAAACTAGGAATACAAGAGGATTGGATTATTGCTGATCGGGATGATCAAGGGACTTTCATTGATTTAATACTTCCTAAGGATATGCCAACAGCCTTTGTCTGTAACTGTGATAAGATCGCTTATGAGTTGGTCTTATTGCTTAAGAAAAAAGGTTATCGAGTTCCGGAGGATGTGTCCGTTGTAGGTTATGATAATTACATCTTTGCTACCTTAAGTGATCCACAGCTCACCACAGTTGAGGTTAATGTGAATGCCATGTCTGAGATGGCAGTAATGTCAATTCTTCGAAGAATCCAGAACCCAACCACGGAAAGTGGTAGAAAAGTTATTAGCGGCAGTATCATAATTCGAGATTCTGTGGCGAATCGTATTGACAAATGCAATGATATTAATTAAAATTAAGTTATCGATAACTTAATTAACAAGGTTAAGATATTGCTACAAAGGATATCCTTTGTACATCGATTCATCCAGATATGATTAGTAACTACAAAGACATAGAAAAGCAGGACTTTTGCTGCATTTTGCGGGGATATGTTGATGTCTTAGGTAATTGTGAAAGATGCCGACTGTATTAAAATACAGTAATGATAAAGTTTACGATTACCTAACAATGTTACTATGTATGGAGTGTGCCGATGATTTGACAATAATGAAGGGGGCTATATTGTGGTGGTTAAAGAAGTAAAAGAACAGTTGGTCAGCAATATCCTTCCTTTTTGGAAGGGCCTTAAGGATGACAATGGTGGTTTCTATGGAGAAGTGGGTTATGATCGCAAAATTAATCATCAGTCGATTAAGGGAGGTATCTACAATAGTCGCATTCTTTGGTTTTTCTCAAATGTCTATCTTACTCTGAAGGATGAGGACTGCCTAGCATATGCGGAACATGCTTATAATTTTCTAAAGAATAATTTACTGGATCCAGAATACGGGGGTATATACTGGACGGTAACTTATGATGGACAAGCGGAAGATGATAGTAAGCATACTTATAATCAGGCATTTGCTATCTATGCACTTGCATCTTACTACGATGCTTCTGGCAATACGGAGGCTCTAAGATTGGCTTATGAGCTCTTTGAAAAGATAGAAACTATATGTAAGGATGAGGGTGGATATTTGGAAGCCTTTGACCGACAGTTTCAACCAACATCTAATGAGAAATTGTCAGAGAATGGTGTAATGGCCAGCCGCACG
The DNA here is from genome assembly GCA_012523925.1 of Clostridiales bacterium. Classification (GTDB taxonomy): domain Bacteria; phylum Bacillota; class Clostridia; order Lachnospirales; family Lachnospiraceae; genus Mobilitalea. Next base: position 5,900 of record JAAYSQ010000132.1, on the reverse strand, counting down.
ATGAATACCTTGCTTCATATACTGGAAGCCTACACAGAGCTTTACCGGGTCGACCGAAAGGAAGAAGTAGCAAGTAGTATTCGCTGGATTTTGGATATCTTTGCTGAGAAAGTCTATAACCCAGCCCTTCGTAGGTTGGATGTGTTCTTTGATATGGATTGGAATTGTCTGATTGACTTACATTCCTATGGACATGATATTGAAGCTTCTTGGCTTGTTGACAGGGCGTGGGAAGTCCTTGGTGATAAGGCTTATGAGGATAAAATAAAGATAATTACTAAGGATTTGGCTGATCATATTCATTCCATTGCATTAGATGATAGTAGATCGGTTTACAACGAATGCGAGAAGGGAATCGTTGATAAGAAAAAGGTATGGTGGGTTCAGGCAGAGGCAATGATAGGTTTTGTCAATGGATATCAGAAAGATCCATCAAGAACTGATTATCTTGAGACGGCTCGTAAGATCTGGGATTACATTAAGCAATACATAATCGACTCAAGAGAGGATTCAGAATGGTTTAATGAACTTTATGAAGATGGAACACCAATAAAAGAGAAGGAACTCGCAGGACCTTGGAAGGGACCCTATCATAACGGAAGAATGTGTTTGGAATTAATGAATCGCAAGGTGGAATTTTAATAGGAGGAGGTATACAATGCATCCACAGTATTATGTTGAACAAGATAAATATGAAAGATTATTACATAGAAAAAATGAAAAAAGTGATCGTTATAATGGCATGTATGACCGCTACGTATATCCGGTTCTAACAAGAGAGCATATTCCGGTATTCTGGCGCTATGATTTGGATGAAAAGACCAATCCCTTTTTTATGGAACGGCTTGGTGTAAATGCTGTTTTTAATTCTGGCGCTATAGAGTTAAATGGTAAATACTATCTGATAGCTCGTGTTGAAGGTTATGATCGTAAATCCTTCTTTGCCGTAGCGGAAAGTAAAAGCCCGGTAGATGGTTTTTGTTTCTGGGATTATCCTGTGGAGTTGCCGGATACTTGCAAGCATGAGACCAATGTATATGATATGCGTCTGACCAAGCATGAGGATGGTTATATCTATGGTGTATTCTGTTCCGAGAGCAAGGACACCAATAGCAATGACCTCTCTGCGGCAGTTGCTGAGGCGGGTATTGTTCGGACTAAGGACCTCAAAACATGGGAACGTCTGAACAACTTAAAAACATTACAATCACCTCAACAGAGAAATGTTATCCTACATCCAGAGTTTGTTGATGGTAAGTATATGTTCTATACAAGACCAATGGATGGATTTATCGAGACTGGTTCTGGCGGCGGTATAGGTGTTGGTTTCTGTGATGATATTACTAATGCAGTCATAGAGGAAGAGATTATTACCAGCCAAAGAAAATATCATACGATAACAGAAGCAAAGAATGGTGCTGGAGCGGTTCCTATTAAGACGGATAAAGGATGGATCCATATTGCCCATGGCGTACGTAATACGGCAGCTGGCTTACGTTATGTCATCTATGTATTTGCAACGGATTTGCGGGATCCGACCAAGGTTATAGCTGAACCATCTGGTTATTATATTGCTCCTTTGGGTGAGGAACGTGTTGGAGATGTATCCAATGTGGTATTCACCAATGGTGCAATCGTAACAAAGACAGGGGAAGTTTATATCTACTATGCATCCTCTGATACTAGACTGCATGTTGCGGAAACGACCCTGGATAGGCTTGTTGATTACACCTTTAACACTCCGTCGGATCCTCTACGATCTGTAGACTGCGTTCAGCAGCGCTGTGATTTAATACGCAAGAATCTTGATATCTTAGGTCAAAGAAATAAGTAATATATCATGTTCATTAAATTTTCAAAGATATAAAAAATCTATAGCTGTAATGACTGATATTAATTGGAGTTATCTGAACATACAGAGTATTTGGAAAGTTGTAGCTTCAATAAGAAAATTGCGATATAAGATAGAATAAAGTTGCTTTAAATAACATAAAAAAGAATAAACAAATTCCATGAATAAAAAGAGGGAAATCTGTAAATCGGATTTTCCTCTTTTTACCATTACGAGGTTGAAATATAAAAAATAGTAATTTATAATACAAACATTGGGAATAAATGGGGACAGGAGGAATTGTTGATGCAATGCTTTATCGACATCCATAGTCATATACTCCCAGGCGTTGATGACGGAGCAAGAGATATGTATGAGGCCATGCAGATGCTATCCATTGCTTATGAGCAAGGTATCCGAATGATCATCGCAACACCTCACTATTCGACCAGCCGAAAAGAACGCACAGCGGAAGAATTAAAGGAAATTGCACAAGAGGTCAGTTGGCTTGCACAACAAGCAGGAATGGATATGCAAATCATTCTAGGAAATGAACTTATGTATAGTATGGATCTCGTAGTAGCACTGGATAAGGGAGAGGCCCTTACTATTGATGGTACAAGATATATTCTATTAGAATTTCTTCCCAGCATATCTAAGCAAGAAATCAGCTATGCGATTAGTCAATGTATCTATTCTGGTTACATTCCTATACTTGCACATGCAGAACGATATCGATGTCTAAGGGCAAAACCGGAGAGGGTGGGTGAACTCATTCGGTTGGGTGCCTATATTCAGTTGAACTTATCTAGCTTAGAGGGAGGAATTATCAGTTCTAGAGTGCATTTTATGCGGAAGCTATTAAAGAATAAATGGGTACATTTTCTAGGAACCGATAGTCATGGAGTGAAGGATCGTTCTCCCCTTGTCGAGAAAGCGATTCGTTATCTTAGGCGTAATTATGGCGAAGAAATGGTTAGACAACTGCTATGGGAGAATCCAATGACCATGTTAGAGGATAGACATTTGTAAAATTAATCTCATTCAACTAGTTTTTCATCAAGATATTCTCATATTATTGGATGTAACTTTATTTATACAAATAACGAATGAATTTAAGGAGTGAGCGTATGGAACATAATGAAGAGGTAATAGAAATTGATCTAAAGGAAATGTTCTATTTGTTGTTACATAAGTTGTGGCTTATTTTGCTGATTGGGATCTTAGGAGCTGTAGCTTTCGGAGCCATCAGTAAGTATCTTATGGTACCGGTATATACTTCCACAACGAAGGTTTATGTCATTAACCGTCAGGATGAGGATAGAACAACCTATTCCGACTTGCAGATGGGTGCACAGCTAACAAAAGATTATTCTATATTAGTAAAAAGTCGCCCTGTTACGGAGCAAGTGATAGAAACGCTTGACTTAGGACTAACGCATGAAGAGTTGGCTAGAATAATCGGGGTAAATAATCCGGATGGCACAAGAATTCTTGAAATATCCGTAAAATACACAGATCCTGATATTGCCAAAGAAATGGCCGATATGATTGCCAGCGTTTCTTCGGAACGGATGGTAAATATTATGGAAATGGAGAGGGTAAATGTGTTAGAACCAGCTAATCGACCCATCAAACCCTCCGAACCAAGGATACGCCGTAATACTATATATGGTGGCGCTATCGGTATATGCCTAACCGCAGTTATTATTATACTGTTTTATCTTTTCAATGATACGATTCGAACATCTGAGGATATTGAAAAATATCTTGGAATAACAACCCTAGGTATAATACCTCTGCAGGAGGAAAAGAAAAAGAAGAGGCAGAAAAGGAAAGAAATTAGAGAAAGCAATTTGCTACTCGAAGTTAATTAGAAATTTATATACATCATGCATGCTATAAATAGCAATGTAGAAATGGAGAAGGATATGCAGCAAATCGTGTTAGAGAGATTAGAGAAATTAGATTATCGCAGCAATGAGGCATATAAGTCATTAAGGACTAATATACAATTTTGCGGGAGTGATGTAAAACTCATATGCATCACCAGTTGTCTCCCAGATGAGGGGAAATCCAGTATCTCCTTTCATCTGGCTTCCTCCCTGGCTGAGAGCGGGAAACGAGTTATTTATGTCGATGCGGATCTTCGGCGTTCAGCAACCATAGGAAGATACAAACCTGATCAGGCTGTAAATGGACTAACACATTACCTAAGTGGAATGTGTACCTTAGAAGAAATCCTATATGAGACTAATGAGATCAATCTGGATATGGTATTTACCGGTCCAGTACCACCGAACCCTTCTGAACTGCTTGGAAGTGATCTGTTTATTCAATTAATTCGAATGCTTAGGGAAAATTACGATTATGTCATCGTTGACACACCTCCATTGGGCAATGTCATTGATAGCGCAATTATTGCAAAATATTGCGATGGTGTAATTCTTGTAATAGAGGCCAATGCAATTAGCTATAAGTTAGCCCAAAAGGTAAAAAAGCAGCTGGATAAAGGTAATTGCAGAATTCTAGGCGCTGTACTCAATAAGGTTGCACAAAATGATAGCAACTATCGTTACTATGGTAAGAAGTATAAAAAATATTCGAATAAGTACTACAGCATGTATTAAATGAAAAGGAGAAGTTTATTTAATCTACAATCATGAAGATTAGTAGAGAATGCTAGCTAATAACTACGATAATAGAGTTAAGAACAGGATATTAATATGTTGCTCAGTTGTAATCTGCATAATAAATGGATGGATAAATTATGGAGATAAATAATAAAAAATTGACACAAAAGATATTTTTGAAAGTAGCTATTGGTGCTATATCTGTTGTAGCTGTCATTATATTGGCTTCTTATCTTATCATTCACAGATATATAAACAAGATGAATCTGGTAACCTCAGAGGATGATATTACCAATGAGCAAATGGAATGCGGATCCGAAGAAGCGGCTGAATTAGCTTCATCATTAGAAGCGGATTATAAATTAGAGGCCGTGGATATAGCGGATTCTTTGGAGGATGAAATTAGTCATCTTGAAGAAAAGATACGCAACAATATGGAAGAGAATCAAACACCAATCATGCAGGATGATGAAGTTTTCAATATTCTTCTAATTGGCAGTGATACAAGGAAACCTGAGAATAGAGGGCGCTCCGATGCTATGATAGTAGTCTCTATTAATAAGAAGACGAAGACCATTACAGCAACTTCAATTCTTCGCGATATCTATTTGAAGATTCCGGGCAAGAATAATAATCGGATTAATGCTGCATATGTATATGGTGGTGCGGAACTTCTAATGGAAACTATTGAGCAGAACTTTAGACTCAAGGTAGACCGATATGCTTCTGTAGATTTCTATGTTTTTATTGATATCATTGACGCGCTTGGTGGAGTTACCCTTGATGTGACTGAGAAAGAGATTAAAGTAATTAATAACTTTGTTGCAGAGTTTAATAGGCGAACCGATCAAGAGGAAACATTTGATCAGCTGACCGAACCGGGTATCATATTATTAAATGGAAAGCAAGCCTTAGCTTATGCCCGTAATCGTAGTGTTGGAAACAATGATTTTGAGAGAACGGCTAGGCAAAGGAGGGTTCTAGAGCAGATATTTCTTAAGGTGAAGGATATTGGGCTTCTAGAATTGAGTAATCTGATGAATAAGCTTTTACCCCAGGTAATAACGAATCTTACAGAAGGGGAGATATTCTCTTTGATTCTGTCTCTACCCTCTTATGCCATGTATGACCTGCAGCAATGGAGTATTCCAGTAAACGGTTCCTATTCGCATCTACGTATTCGTGGGATGTCTGTTCTTGGGATTGATTTTGATGAGAATATTAGAGAGATAGAGAAGAGAATTTTTGGAATTGAGGAATAGTTTTATGGTTGATATACATACCCATATTCTACCTGAAGTCGATGATGGATCGGAGATCATTGCGGATTCTCTAAGGATGGCAAAGATGGCGGTGGAATGTGGTGTCCATACATTGTTTGCTACGCCTCATTGTAATCGAAGAGAATTTTATAAAAATTATTATAATGATAATTT
>JAAYSQ010000131.1 GCA_012523925.1 Clostridiales bacterium | reverse complement strand
AGCGTTCGAGCTCCTAATCTGCATCAAGCGGCAGTCAATGCGAGTAGTTACTAGGAGGAATCCAATGGATATTAAGGTAAACCAATTACAAATGATGAATCAAGTTGAAGCAAAAAAACCGGTTAAGGAAGCAGACGGTTCCTTTAAGTTTACCTTAATTTCGAACATAGAGGAGCACGAACTGCAAGCCAGGTTAAATGCTATGTTGGAGGAAATTTCATCGCATGGCAAAAAGCTTGCTAAGCGGATGGATCTAAGAGATATGAAATATTATCGCCAACTAATTCGAGGCTTCCTTAATGAAATTGTAAATCGTTCCCACAAGTTCTCCAGAGAAAATTTTCTGGATCGGAAAGGACGACACAGAGTTTATACGATGATAAAGCTTGTGGACAAAAACTTGGACGAGCTAGCGACAGAATTGATTAAAGAAGAAAAGGATCATTTATTGATTTTAAATAAAATTGATGAAATAAGGGGATTGCTGTTGGATATCCTAACTTAGGTATATCTTCTATGATCGGAGTGATTGAATGCAAGATTTCCAACAAATGATAGGGCACGAAAGTATTATACAACATCTACAGAATGCAATAGAAGCTGGTAAGGTTTCTCATGCCTATATTTTTCATGGAGAAGTAGGTAGTGGTAAAAAGACAATTGCTACTGCATTTGCAAAAGCTTTACAATGTGAAGAAGGCGGGAAATCCTCTTGTAATCGTTGCATATCCTGTATGCAGGTAGAAACGAATAATCATCCAGATATTATTTGGGTTACCCATGAAAAAGCCAGCATTGGTGTAGACGATATCAGAAATCAGTTAAATGGGGATATTCAGATAAAACCTTATAGTAGCCCTTATAAAGTTTACATTATTGATTCGGCTGATAAGTTGACTGAAGCAGCACAGAATGCCCTTCTAAAGACTATGGAAGAACCACCGGAGTACGCTATCATTATTCTTTTGGTTAACAATGCGAATCGGCTGTTATCAACCATATTATCAAGAGCTGTTTTGCTTAATTTGCGACCGGTTGATAAGCAACTTATCAAAGAATATTTAATGAGATATCATCATGTGCCAGATTATATGGCCAGAATTGCTGCCGATTTCTCTGATGGAAATGTAGGAAAAGCAATTAAATATGCCTCCTCGGAAGAGTTTGAAACTATGAAGGACGACCTACTTCATATCTTAAAATATATTGATGAAATGCAGGTTAGTGAAATCATTGCAGGTTTAAAGACGATTATAGCGAATAAAAATGCAATTGATGAACACCTGGATTTAATATTATTATGGTATCGGGATATTTTAATGCTAAAAGCTACAAATGACCCGAATTTATTATTATATAAAGAGGAATATCAATTCATTAAAAAGCAGGCAAATGTTATTAGCTATGATAATATCGAAAAGATTATAAATTCTATAGAAAAGGCTAAACTTAGATTAAGGGCAAATGTTAATTTTGAAATAACAATAGAATTAATGTTGCTAACGATAAAGGAGAATAGTAATGGTTAATGTAATAGGAGTGAGGTTCCGAAAGGCAGGGAAAATCTACTATTTCGATCCTGCGGGTTTGGATATAGAGCAGGGTGATAATGTTATCGTTGAAACCGCAAGAGGTATTGAATATGGTAAGGTGGTTTTAGGGCCTAGAGGAGTAACGGATGATAAAATCATTCAACCGTTAAAACCAGTAATACGTATTGCTACCGCCGAGGACGATGCAATTGAATTGAAAAATAAGGAAAAAGAAAAAGAAGCTTTTGGAATATGCTTAGAAAAGATTAAGAAGCATGGTTTGGAAATGAAGCTAATTGACTGTGAATATACCTTTGACAATAATAAAGTATTGTTTTACTTTACCGCGGACGGGAGAATTGACTTTCGTGAACTTGTTAAAGATTTGGCTAGTGTATTTAAGACCAGGATTGAACTTCGTCAGATCGGAGTAAGGGATGAAACAAAGATTGTAGGAGGAATTGGAATTTGTGGCAGAAGATTATGTTGTCATGAATTCCTATCCGAATTTGTACCTGTTTCTATTAAGATGGCAAAGGAACAGAATCTTTCCCTTAACCCAACAAAGATCTCTGGAGTATGTGGAAGATTAATGTGTTGCCTTAAAAATGAAGAGGAAGCTTATATAGAATTAAATAGCAGATTGCCAAATGTGGGAGACTTTGTTACCACATCGGACAACCTAAAGGGTGAAGTACAAAGTGTTAGTGTGTTAAAGCAACTTGTGAAAGTGATTGTCACTTTAGAAAATGATGAAAAAGAAGTACGTGAGTATAAAGTTGATGACTTAAAGTTTAAACGGAAAAAGAAGAAGGATAAAACCGTTATAGACGAAGAGTTGAAAGAACTTGAACTTTTAGAAAAGAAGGAGGGCAAATCCCTTCTAGATAATGATTGATATGGATAAAGCAAAGAAGTATCTAAAGCCAGAAGAAAGATTAGATGACCTTCATAGAAAAAATTATCGTATAATTCAAAATGCTAATAAATTTTGTTTTGGTATGGATGCTGTACTGCTCTCCGGATTCGCGAAGGTGCATTCGGGAGAGCGGGTACTAGATTTAGGAACTGGTACCGGCATCATACCTATATTGTTAGAAGCAAAGACGGAAGGAACACATTTCACTGGTCTTGAGATTCAGGAAGAAAGTGCCGACATGGCGCGGCGCAGTGTTATGATAAATCAACTTGAAGATAAAATTGATATCGTTGTGGGAGATATTAAGGAGGCCTCTTCTATTTTTGGAATGGCTTCCTTTGATGTTGTTACTAGTAATCCACCCTATATGCATAATAATCATGGTTTGGTCAATCCGGATCAGGCAAAAGCAATTGCTAGGCATGAAATTTTATGTACTCTTGACGATGTTATTCGAGAAGCCAGCAGACTTCTAAAGCATAAAGGGAGATTTTATTTAGTACATCGGCCGTTTCGTCTAGTTGAAATTTTGAATACCCTAAGCGCTTATAAATTAGAGCCGAAGCGAATGCGGATGGTACATCCTTATGTGGATAAGGAACCGAATATGGTTCTAATTGAATGTTTAAAAGGTGGAAAGGCAAGAATTACAGTTGAAGCACCATTAGTTGTCTACCGGGAACCAAAAGTTTATACGGATGAGATATACGATATTTATGGATATAATTAGGGAAATGGTTAAAAATGTTTTTATTCTGAATTGTAAATACAATTCGCTTTGCAAATAATGTGCTCTACAAAGTAAGAATATCTATGATTTTGATGCATAAAATTTGCAGGTTATAAAGAAAGGTATGGTTATTTAATGTCCGGAGTTTTATATTTATGTGCTACCCCCATTGGCAATTTGGAGGATATTACGTTTCGAGTAATACGTACGCTAAAGGAGGTGGATCTGATTGCTGCAGAAGATACCAGACACAGCATTAAGTTGTTAAATCATTTTGATATTAAGACACCGATGACCAGTTATCATGAGTTTAATAAAGTTGATAAGGCTAAACATTTGGTAGATAAATTATTAAGTGGTACGAATATAGCTCTGATCACCGATGCTGGCACACCTGGTATCTCTGATCCAGGGGAAGAGCTAGTGAAACAAGCTTATGAAGCTGGGATTGAGGTTACCTCATTGCCAGGTGCTTGTGCTGCAATCACGGCCTTAACCTTATCCGGACTTCCAACGAGAAGATTTTCATTTGAAGCTTTTTTGCCTGCCAATAAAAAGGACAGGCTAAGAATATTGAAAGAATTAGAAGAAGAAACAAGGACCATAATTCTTTATGAAGCTCCTCACAGATTATGCAAAACCTTACATCAATTGCAAGATCACTTGGGAGATCGTAAATTAACGATACTAAAGGAACTTACAAAGAAACATGAAATGGTGTGGCAGACCACAATTTCGTCTGCAATCATACGCTATGAGAAAGAACAACCTAAGGGAGAGTTTGTACTTGTAATAGAGGGACGAAACGCAGAAGATATAGAGGCCCAGGAGCAAAGCCGTTGGGATGCAATTACGATAGTAGAACATATGCAGATTTATACAGAACGAGGACTGGATAAAAAAGAGGCTATGAAAACTGTCGCAAAAGATAGGGGTATAAGCAAAAGAGAGGTTTATCAAGTGCTTATTCAAGAGGATTCTTAGGAGAGAATATCTGTCTTTTGGAGGTGAAATTGTGTTACATGGGGTATTACGTAGGAAAGAATATAAAATTATTGTTGTTATTTTACTACTTTTGATAAGTATCATGGGGATAATTGCGGCGAAAATAAGTAAGGACAATAAACGGTATAAACAGCAGGCTGTTATGGCAAAACAATACCTGGAAGAGGGTAATTATGAGCATGCCGTAGAGGCATATCAAAAGGCAATGTCCATGAAGGGGAGCGATCATGAAGCTTTATCTATAGGGTTGGCAGAAGCTTATGTAGGTATCCATCAATATGATCTAGCCTTAGAGGTCCTTCGTGACTGCTATCAAACGACTTCTAGTATAATGATTACAAAAAAAATTGAAGAAATAACAATTAAAAAAGCAGACTATGAATATCAGCAGATCATTTCTCGTGGGGATATCTATTTTTCTAACGAGGAATACGATAAAGCGATTTCTGAGTATGAAAATGCTAAGTTAATTAAAAGTAGAGAAGTGACTTCCTATCAGAAAATTGCTGAATCCTATATCAAAATGGGCAAATATGATCTTGCAAAGGAAGAAGTACAAGAAGGATTAACAATTACCCAGAGCGAGGAGTTAAATCAAATAGAAGAAATCGTGGATTCATATGTTCAAAAGCAGCAATATGATAGTCTAATTGCAAAAGCAGAGGAATTGATCTTTCAAGAGAATTATGAAGATGGCATTGCAACATATCAGGAGGCAATTCGCTTACTGCCCAAGGAAGTACAGGCATATATTGGCATGGCTAACGTATTTCTTATTCAAGGAAAATATCAAATAGCTGTTACCTTACTTAAAGGGGCGAAAGAGCAAATATATAGCGAGGAACTAGATGCTATGCTAGAAAAGGCCTTGCAATTACATGAATTAGAAGAAACAAGAAGGAAAACGCTTAATGAATTGTATTATGCCGTGGAGGAAGTCGATCATACCAAAATTAGTGAAATAATGAATTCGGAGTTTTTTATTAATGAAATTGCAGACGATGTGCCGGTTTATTATAGCCCTTTAGGAGAAGGAGACATTTCAAGAGGGTATGGAATGATTATATTTGATAATCAAAAGATCTATTCGGGTACCATCATCCAAGGGGTTAGAAAGGGTTCTGGAACGATGCTTCAATTGACAGAAAGTCATGGTGAGCATGGATTTTACTATTACCAAGGGGAATGGGGTAATGATATCCCAAATGGCACAGGAAGCACAGTGGAAATAGCTACAGAGATGGATGATGAGGGCCAGAAGTATAGGTATAAAATTGTTGCAGAGGGTAGTTTTTATAACGGGATGGAAAATGGTTTTATAGAGAAATCATTCTATATAGATGATGAGGAGATAGGAAGTGTATCCTATTATGCGAGTAATGGGGTACCTATGCGTGCGAATGATGATAACGGCAATCCATTAGAAAACCAAGATCAAAAATATCCGATTGGTATAATTACCAAGAAGGGAGTGCCAACGGGTGATTATTATTATGTGAAGCCAGGTACATTTTGGGGAGTGAAACCATATGTGTAAATGGTGGCACACTTCCTATAGCAATATTGGATAGGTATATTACAAAAAATATAGGTGTATTTATTTAAACAGCAAAAGAGGGAGCATT
>JAAYSQ010000015.1 GCA_012523925.1 Clostridiales bacterium | reverse complement strand
CTACGACGGATCTTCCGAATTCAATCTGTTCACTGGTTTGTTTTTCCGTTATTGTATAGCTTAAGTCTGTTCTATCTTTATCAAATATCAATGAATTATCCGTCTTATATCCAGTAAATACATATCTTCCAGCATAATTGGTATTTCCCTCATTGTAGATCTGTGCCTTCATATGCTCTAGGTTTTGAACAATCGCAGACCTATCTTTAGCCGTTAAAGTATCCGTACTACCTTGTACACAGTAAGTATTAATATTGCTTAATAGAGTATTGATCGTGGTCAAAGCAGCCTCGGTAACATCCATCCAGGACATGGCATCGGGTATGTTCTTTTCATGATACTGCTTTAACTCTGATAAGTTTGTTCTTAGTTTAAGTGCTCTTACAGCAATTATCGGATCCTCGGAAGGCCTTTGAATTTTCTTATCAGATGAGTATTGCTGCTCTAGTTTTGACATATATAGCTTGTTTTTATTAATATTACTCATCATATTATTCGTCATCATTTTATTTGTTATTCTCATAATATTAACCATGCCTTTCTATATTTCCGTAACTTTATATATAATTAATTGATTGACTTTGTCAAAAGCCATCTTTAATATATTTGAATAAGGATGTATATATATTTAAGCTGGCGTCGACCGGCCGAAAGTGGTTGCCTATCTTTCGTTTAAGACCATGCAAAAATGTGAGTTACTTATCGAACATTTTTGTATGTTTATGGGCTTAATAAGAAAGATATACATAACTCCTACACGCCCATTTCATTAATGAGTTTATTATATATTTCATCCATTACGCTAATTACTTTGGCCGATAAATTATAAGCATTTTGATAACGAACTAGATTCATTGCTTCTTCATCAATGTCAACACCAGATATGGATAATCTCTGATTATCGATTGCCTTTCTAATATTTTCCTGCGCTGTTGCAAATCTAGCCGCTTTCTCCGTATCGGTTCCTATTTCGGCTACAAACGTCTGGAAGAAACCTTCCGTAGTACCCTGGATAAATATCTTTTTCTCCTTCAAAGCAAGCAATTCTTTCGCGGTATCACTATTTTCCACGCCATTAATAACATCAGTAGTACCGGTAGCTGCAGCCAGCTTATTCGGATTATATTGAATTTCATTATTTACTACAAAGTTACCAGCTGTCATAAAATAATAGGATCCATAGAGCGGTTCATCCTCACTAACACCTTTATAAAAGCTTCCCGTCTGCGATGTAATAGTATCAAAGTTATAACTACCGTCATGGGGCGTACCTAATGGAGCAAATGCATAATTTCTTCCTTTTACCTTGTCATTTGCAGTAAAGAAATCAATTCCTGATTCATTCTCCAGATCTTTGCCCCCTCTATGAATTTCATTAAATGCCTTGGCATAGGTACGAACCAATTCATTCATCTGTCCCATGTAATAAGGAATACCTTTGTAATTAATACTATTTCCTATGGATACTGAATCATTTACCATGTTGTCTGCTACCGTATCATCTAACTTTTCTTCTAGTTCAAAGGTATATTCAAAATTACCATCACTATCTTTCTCGACCATAAAGCCTGTATAGATATAGGTTTTATTACGGATTGTAAGAACTCCTTCTTCCGGTATATTAAGCTTTTCTACGGCATTTATATTAGTACCCTTAACCTTTACATGGGTTACTTCTTTTTCTGTACCATCACTCATGGTAACCGTAGTACTACCAGCCTCGCCTACCTTTCCCTTTAAGTTCTCACCGTTGTTACCATCCCTTACTTCAAACAATGCTTTAAGGGATCCACGAAGTGTTGCACTATTTGTATTAAAGGACTGTCCATTGGCCCAATAAATATCATATAAACCATCAACATCATTTTGATTAATTTTTTCTGTCCTAGGCACTGCATTTAATGTATTAAAGGTAATACCATCTACTAGGGTTATTCCATCAATTTTAACAACATAACTGGTGATGCCAGCCATATCTTCTGGTTTTTTTTCTATAACAGATACATTAACAATTTCTGATAACTCATCAATTAATAGGTTCCTCTCATCTCTAAGATCGTTAGCAATACCCCCTCGAATTTCTAAGGTGTTAATCTGCTTTGTAAGAGATGCTATTTGCTGAGCAAATGAATTAATCTTATCAACTGTATTACCAATTTCAAAATTGCACTCCTCTTGCGTAGCCTTTAAATTATTGGACACAGAATGAAAATACTCCGTTAAACTTACTGCAAAATTAGTAACCTGAGTACGTACGGTTAGACTGGACGGATTTTTCGTTAATTCCTGTATACTGTTATAAAAGGAGTTAAATGATGTCGTGAATCCTTCCACACTGATCTCATTAAAGTAATTCTCAAGTTCTTTCATATAATGTGATTTATTACCATATTCACCAAAGATCGTGTTATTATTTCTAAATTTGATATCGTAATACTCTTCACGCATCTGTGTCACGCCTGTCACACTTACACCTGTTCCTGCCATTCCATAGGTGCTATTCATGCGAAGAGCCTTACCTGATTGCATGCCTAATACTTGCCTGCTATATCCATCTGTCTCTGCATTCGTTATATTATGTGCCGTCGTATCCAGTGCTGCTTGGAATGCGTACAATCCTGTTTGTCCAATATTTAATCCAAAAAATGTGGAACCCATTATGTATCACCTCTTTTGTCCCAGCACAACAATGCACTGGACGCCTCATCTTTTCGTAACAATATGTAAACTTCTAAATATACTCGTCAAAACCAAGAAAATGTATAATATTCGCTAATTTGTATAATTCAAAGTAAAAGTCAAGTAATATAAAATATATTTTATTGAACAACTATATGAAGTCCTGCAGATTAACGCCGACTATAACCGCATAATAATATGCTCTAACATCTGATCAACAACTGTAATATACCTTGCCGCCGCATTATAGGAATGTTGGAATTTAATTAGATTAGATAACTCTTCATCGGAAGAAACTGCGGTCGTCTCCATTCTTTTATTATCGATACTATTCACCATGGAGCCTTGATTGCTACTAATCGAATTCAATTGTTCACCACGGTTAGCAATCCCCGATATAAATGCATTATAATACTCGGAGAAACTATGATAGGTTAATGTATTCGGGGATAGAGTTGCAAATGGTTCCTGCCAGCTAGTAAGGAGCCTTTCAACCGCATCCTTATCATAATCCCCGGTCCCTGCATTGCTTGATAAATTAAGATTAGCATAATCCTGTAGAATCAATGGATTAATCTCAATTTCACCTATTGTATATAAAGAATGATAATTATTAGGATCCTCGCCATTGAAGATATACTTATCCTCATCTAATGTATAACGATCCATAGCCTTTCTTTTGAACAAACCTTCAAGACCTAGTCTACCATCTATACAAATAGGTGCTTTATCCACATCCAATATAACTGTTCCGGATGAATCCTCTGTATTAGGACATAGGATATCATTGATTGTAGTAACAATACCATGCACCAATTGATCGAATTTCGCTTGTATATCCATTATTGTGGATGATGCTATATAGGTATTATATTCTTCTACCTTTTTATCATACTGGGCGTCAAGGATTGGATCTTCGCCTTCTGGTTTTGTGCGTACTGGGATATCTAGATAGTTTGCCTGTCTATCTCCCCTTGCTAGCAACAATCCTTTCAGATATCCAATATCGGTATTCGCCTCCGAGGATGGCAATCGATCAAAATTAAATACTTCCGCATCTCTACGGGATGACCATACCGGCGTTACCATATCAGAACCTAAGGTAAGCTTTTTGGTATCCATATGGAAGACTAAATCCTCCGTTACAAAGGACGCACCCTCAACATTCACTGTTACAACACCATTGTGATCCTCGCGATAGGTAATGTTGACCAACTTTCCAAGTTCATCTAGTAATACATTCCGTTGATCACGTAAGTCGTTGGCATTTTCAACTCCATTACTTTCATAGTATCTAATTTGACTATTTAAATTCTTTAGCTCATCTCCTATTGTATTAATACGGTTAACCATATCCTCAATCTGAGTATTTAAGTTAACCTGGTAGTCTTTCATTTGATAGGCAATATTCTCCGCTCGTTCAATAAAGCTAACAGCGGATTGTACAAATGAAGCCCTTGTTACAATACTATCAGGTTCCTTTGCAAGCTCCTGCAGGGATACCCACAAATCATTTAAGGTTTCTTGGAAGGAAACTCCCTCCATTTCTCCAAACAAACCTTCTACCTCTTCAATCGCTCTGTACTGCGCATCATAGAACGCTTGTCTACCTATCTCTTGGCGATAAGCTTTATCTAAAAAGACATCCCTCACTTGCTTTACTGCTTCAAAATCTACTCCTAAGCCCTTCTGCAATAAGGAAATGTGATTTTCACCTAATTTAACATAACCAAAGTCTTTCAGAACTACTTGCTGTCTTACATAACCCTTTGTATCAACATTGGCTAGATTATGTGCAGTAGTATTTAGCGCATTTTGGCTTATGTTTAAGCCAGATACTCCTAAATATATACTTCCTAATGAACTCATATACTTTCACCTTACCTTGCTTTATTGCTTCGCATCAAACATGCCTGTTCCAGAAGCTTTGGCATTATACTGTGCTGCATCTTTCGTGTAATTATTCCCCTGAGCCATCCGACTACTTTGGATGACATTCAGATTAAATTCAATCATTTCTAAAGATTGTTCGATTAAAGATTTATTCCTTCTATTGTTCTCCATCAATTGTCCAATTGTAGTATTTAGTTTGTCATGTAATATTGATAGTTTCTTTTGCTCTTTCGTCTGACCTTCCAACAATTGAATCAGGGTCTTCAGATTAAGGTTATCGGATGACTTTCTATTAATCACAATTTTAATATTCTCCATAATCGTATCTCGTTTGTGCTCCAAAGCACTAATTTGATCGACTGCTAATTGTTCCTTATCCGTAATTGCTTGGAGTTCGGTTAGATCATTTTTAATAATAATCTGCGTTTTCTCATTCGAGATCGGTATTAGCTGCTGATATATATCCAATTCCTTATCTAAGACATCAATTAATTCTTCAATTAAACTTGCCACGATTAACCTCTCTTCTATTACAGGCTTTATATTCACTTCAGGTTAAAATCTATTCCAATTGAACTATGCGAGTTCATTAAAATAATTATCGACTAATTTATTCGCAACTTCTTCTGCACTGACATTGTAGGTGCCGGAAGCCATTCGTTCTTTAATCTCTTTCACACGGTCTTCTCTTACATCTGGAATGGATTTCAGAACCTGCTTTGTAATCTGATAATCTTTACCCATCTGTGAAATCTCAAGCTTATCAGAAAAGCCAGTTCCCTTCACTGCTTTGGTATTCTTTATTGTATTTGCT
>JAAYSQ010000130.1 GCA_012523925.1 Clostridiales bacterium | reverse complement strand
TCTTATTGAGAAACTCCATTGCAAGCGAATAAGGAGGATTAGTTATTATTGTTTTATACTTTTTATTTGGTTCCCATTCGAGAAAATCAGTAATTAGGACTTCATTATTATCATATTGCAATAGGTTATTATATTGTTGTTCAAAAATTTCTATAGATGTAATATGGTTATCATATCCTGCCTGCCTAATAGCCTTTATAAAACTTCCATTGCCAGCACAAGGTTCAAGCATATTTCCTTGTTGTAATTGGTGACTACCTAGGAAATTACTCACTACTTCTGGTGGGGTAATGTAGAAATCCGATTTAATTCTTCTACCTCCCCTATTGGTTGCTGAAATATATATCACCACCTTTAATTTTCAAATATAACGACATTATCATTGGTAGTATTGATAATATGGATTTATATTGTCACCCTACAAAAGCTACCAGTTTATCCCACAGCCCGTTATTTAATCTAGTTGGATGCAATTCATCTTTAGGTTTCACTGGCATTGTTTTAAATTCCCACCATTCCGACCCGTCATATTCACATCTTTCCATCCACCAATCCTCTCCAACTATAAGCAAGTCTTCTGCTATTTCTTGACCACCAAAACTATTATTATAACAAACATCTGCCAACTTCAAGAATAACTCTTTTGCAATATATCCATCGGGAGAACCTATCCATACTACATCATCAAATGATTTGCCATTATCTCTTAATATTTCTAAAGTTTCTTCAAGTAGGTTTGTCATATCAAAACTCCTTCCCTATTTAACGAATCCCCAAACAAGACATATATACCTTCCCTCTCTAATCAGGCAACACTTTATTTAACACAATCCCCACCAATGCTGATAAACTCAACCCCGACAATGTTGCTTGTCCCCATACAGGAACTTCTAAACCACTCAACCCCAATACAAGCATAAGGGACACAACAAGTAGGTTTTTATTTTTGGAAAAATCCACTTTATTGTCTACAAAAGTTCTAAGCCCAATACTAGCAATCATCCCAAATAAAATAATACTCACACCACCAATAACAGGAGATGGTAATGTCAATAAAAGAGCACCTAATTTCCCTACAAATGCAACCAATATAGCCAATAAAGCTGTCAACCTTAATATTTCCGGTTTATATACCCTTGTTACGGCTAATACCGCTGTGTTTTCACTGTAGGTAGTATTTGCTGGTGCGCCAATTAATCCTGCAAATATAGATGCAATTCCATCACTTAAAAGTGTTTTGTGTACTCCTGGATTTTCGAGGAAATTATTTCCTGTAACTTCGCTGATAGCTACAATATCTCCAAAGTGTTCTATGAAAGTTACTACTGCTACAGGGGCGATGATCAATATAGCCTCTAAACCAAATTTAGGTAATATAAATGGTGGAATTGAAAACCAACCCGCTTCAATCACAGGAACAAAGTCTACTACATTCAATAAAAGTGAAACAATATATCCTACTACAATTCCAAACAATATTGGTACAAGTTTGAAAAACCCTTTGGCAAATATGGATATAATTACCATAGTAGCTACTACAACAAATGCAATAAACAATCTTTGTCCCAAAGTGCCCACATCTGCATCAACAATATTGCCTTGAATTACCCCTGGTGCTAATGTTAGCCCAATAATTGCAATCATACTGCCTGTAACTGTTGGTGGGAAAAATGTTTTAATTTTTTCTATTCCATATACCTTTATTAATAATGCTAACACCAGATATAATAGGCCTGCAAATATAATACCTCCTGTTGCATAAGACAGTCCATATTGACTTACTACAATTTGAATAGCTACTATAAAAGCAAAGCTACTGCCTAAAAATACTGGAACTTTACCTTTTGTGATACCGTGAAAAATTAATGTGCCTACACCTGCCCCAAATAATGCTACTGATGGATTTAATCCAGTTAGCAATGGCACCAATACCGTTGCCCCAAAACAAGCCAATAAATGTTGTAAGGCTAAAATAAAGTTCAAATTACCATCTCCTTGTTATTATAATGCAAATACATTCATTTTGCTTTCTTTATTTATCAATTCACACTCCACTATTTCCCCAATTTCACAATCCTGTATATCTATCAGGTCTACCCAAAGGGGATCGCTTTGTAGAACAACTATGTCTTTGTGTACCCATTTACCCTCTTCTTCGACAGGACTTTGCACTTCAAATTGAATATAGGATGTGCAAAAATGAATTGCCGTTATGGAATTAACCCTACCCATCATAGGCATAGTAGAATAAACAATGCCACTTTTGTCTTTTACTGATATTTTCATATTTTACTCCTTTCTGCTTGTTGTCCCATTAACGCTAAATTCTATACCCTTCTGCTACCTATTCCAAACCATCATAGTTTTTTAAAATGTAGCAAACCTAATGATAAACAGCAATGCCAACACATATACAATAGGATGAACCTCTTCTGTTTTTCCTGTAACCACCTTAACTAGGGGATAGAATATCAGTCCAGCAGCAATGCCATTG
>JAAYSQ010000129.1 GCA_012523925.1 Clostridiales bacterium | reverse complement strand
GAAAATAAAGATGCAGCCTTCTTCTGTGATTATTTTGATATCACCAAGGAAGGAAATTTTGAGGGTGCTTCCATTCCGAATTTAATCAACGCTCCCGAATTAAAATCTGATAATGAAAGAGTCATCCATTGTAGCGAAAAGATCTATCAGTTCCGACAAGATCGCAGTATGCTTCATAAGGATGATAAAATACTAACTTCCTGGAATGCTCTGACGATTACAGCATTTGCTAAGGCTGCAAGAATACTACAAATGGAAGAATATCTGGATATTGCTCGGAATGCAGTTGAATTTGTCAATCGCCACCTGATGGATGATAACGGCAATCTCTATGTTCGTTACCGTGATGGCAGTGCCGATTTCCCAGGGCATCTTGATGATTATGCATTCTACGCTATGGCACTATTAGAGATGTATGACTCCACCTTTGAACTTAAATATCTCAGGCAAGCCACGGAAATTACAGATAAAATGATAGAAAAATTCTGGGATGATCGAGGCAGTGGTTTCTTCCTTACTGCTAAAGACGCTGAACCGCTAATCTATCGTCCGAAAGAAGTATATGACGGTGCCATTCCTTCAGGTAATTCCGTTGCAGGATATGTTCTCCAAAGATTATCCCACATCACTGCTTGCTCTCGTACTAAGGAATACGCTGACAATCAATTAAGTTTCCTTGCCGGCCAAGTGAAAGATTATCCATCTGCATATAGCTTTTCTCTTATGGCTTTCATAGGCGCTCTTTATCCAGCCAAAGAAATCGTATGTGTAGCAGCGGAAGACACCGGGAAAAAGGGCGGTAGCCAGGATTCTGATGCTAAGATTAATATTTCTGAGTTAACCCAATATTTGGCTGACCATTTTGAACCCAATACGGTTGTACTTTTAAAAACCGAGAGGAATGCAGAAGAACTGGAGAAGCTAGCCTCTTATACCAAGGATTACCGTATGATAAATGATAGAGTAACCTACTATCTCTGTGAAAATCATAGTTGCTATGCCCCAGTAAATGAATTAAAAACAAAAGACATATCTGTTTCCTTATATCAACAATAAAGGTGAGGGTGCTATAAATGAACTTCCAATCTCAGAAGTTATTTTGTAGCACCCTCATAAAATTTATATACATTAATAATAATATTAAGCTTTTTGCAGTTGTTTTACGAAATACTTTATATTTTCAAGTTTATCCAAGGTAAAAAATACCGTCCCTAACTACGTAAGAAGTTAAAGACGGTATAGTATTATTTATACTTTATTTATACATGCTCATGTATTCTCCATGTGCCTCAATTAACTCATCACACATTTTAATAATATCATCGATAGAGAGTTCTGCAGCAGTATGGGGATCTAACATGGCTGCTTGATAGATATTTTCTTTCTTTCTTGTCCTAGCTGCCTCAATTGTCATAAGATGTACATTAATGTTAGTCATATTCATAGCCGCTAACTGTACCGGTAACCTTCCTATATGACATGGGTGAATACCATAAGCATCAACCATACATGGTACTTCAACACAGGCATCCGCTGGAAGATTATCAATCAAGCCAGTATTTAGTACATTTCCGCCAATCTTTATTGGCTTATTTGTTACAATAGCTTCCATGATATATGAAGCGTATTCATGAGAGCGTTCATGAGTAATTTTTCCATCCTGAAGGATATTGTTCTTCTCCTCTTCCCAACCTTTGATCTGTTCTACACATCTTCTTGGGTATTCATCCAAAGGAATATTGAACTTATCGATTAGCTCTGGATAGTTTGATTTAATGAAAAATGGATTATATTCTGCATTATGTTCGCTGGATTCGGTACAATAATATCCCAAATGCTTTATGTATTCATAACGTACCATATCCTTATGCTTTTCGCTTGCATTCATCTCAGCAGCCCGCTTCTTAATCATTGGATATAAATCATTGCCATCTTTGTCTTTTATCTCTAAAAGCCATGCCATATGATTAATTCCAGCAATCAGATCTCTAGTGCCTTCCAATTTGTCTTCCATTCCTAAACCTTTAAACAAGTCCTTAGAACAAACCTGCACGCTATGGCATAAGCCGATTGTTTTAATTTTGGTATATCTCTGCATATAGCCGGTGAGAATTGACATTGGGTTGGTATAATTTAGGAATAATGCATCTGGACAAACTTCCTCCATATCCCTTGCGAATTCCTCAAGTACAGGAATTGTCCTAAGACCACGCATAATGCCACCAATACCTAGTGTATCTGCAATCGTCTGTCTTAATCCATATTTTTTTGGTATCTCAAAGTCAATAATCGTGCAGGGATCATAGAAACCAACCTGAATTGCATTAATTACAAAGTCAGCAGATCTAAGAGCTTCTTTTCTATTCTCCACTCCCAAATAAGTCTTAATTGTAGCTCTAGAATTATTTACATTTTTGTTGATTGCTTTTAATATTATTTCAGAATCTTCCAATCTCTGAGCATCAATATCGTATAATGCAATCTCCGCATCACGAAGAGCAGGTGTACACATACAATCGCCTAATACATTTCTAGCAAATACAGTACTTCCAGCTCCCATAAATGTAATCTTAACCATATTAATTCCTCCTTACTTGCTTGTGTTTTATTTATTTTCATTATATAATAAGGCCAAACTATTAACTATGTATTTTGTTTCATGAACTTGTTATTATGTTGACTTTTTATTTGTATGTAGTCACACACACTTTAATTATATAACTTTCGATTTATGAGTAATAAAGTTTTGATAGATCTAACTGTGGAGATAATTCAATGAATACAATAGATGCATTACAAAATTATATTTCCTTAAGTAATCCTCTCACCCTTTATCACTGTGGTCATGAACAGTGTAAGCCATCTCACTCCTTCGGCCCAGCTATCCGGCCTCACTATCTAATTCATTATGTTCTAGATGGCCGGGGAGAATTTCATGTTAATAAAACTGTTTATCATTTAAAAAAAGGAGACGGATTTCTTATCACTCCCGGGGTAACCACTTATTACTGTGCAGACCAAAAAGATCCATGGGAGTATTGCTGGATAGGATTTGACGGATCTGAAGTTACTACAATATTACATAACTGCGGTTTATCACAAGCAGAACCGATATTTACAGATAATAGTAAAGGCGCTCTAAAGGAAGATCTTTTTACGCTGATTCATAATTTTACAGAAGGTATTGGGAATGAATTTACCTATGTTGGCCAACTTTATCTGTTCTTTTCCCATATCCATATTCGAACTTATAAATCCAACATAACCATTGCCGAAACCTATATCAAAAAGGCTTTGGATTTTATCCATAATAATTACACCTACGATATTAAGATATCAGATGTTGCAAAATACCTTTCCATTGATCGAACATATCTCTACAAACTATTTATGCTCTACAAGAATATTTCTCCACAACAATACTTAATCACATATAGGTTAAGAGTTGCGCAAAAATTATTAAAAGAATCCGATTTACGTATAACCGAAATCGCTTATTCCTGCGGTTTTAGGGATGCTCCCTCTTTTAACAAACATTTCAAGAAGTATTTTAATATTACACCACTCCAGTACCGTTCTAGCACCGTTTCTTAAATCATTTATACATTTAGAAAAGGCATAAGAGAAAAATCTCTTATGCCTTTATATTTACAATAGATTACTTATTCATATTCTAAGAAAGAAGCACTTCTTCGTCTACGCGTAATACCTTGCTATAAGGTTTCTTTCCTGTTAATTGAATGCTTCGGCTATCCGGCTGACAGACACCAACATATACTTCGTATTCTGCAGCATGGAGTACCAGCTTTCCTTCATTATTATAGAGTCCAAATGCCTCGTCCTCCAAATTAATGGTTACCGTTTCTTTTTCACCTGGCTGCAGATAAACCTTCTTTAATCCTTTCAATTGCCAGTTCGGTGCTCCATCTTTCTTTACTTTTACATATACTTGAATAGTTTCTCCCCCTGCAATTTTACCGGTGTTCTCAATCTCTGCTGTACAGATAATCGAAGATCCCGGAATAATTTTATCACCATTCACAGATATATTACTAAGTGTAAAGTCCGTATAGGATAAACCATATCCAAATGGATAGAGTGCTTCATTTTTCATATACCGATAGGTTCTATTCTCCATATTATAATCGGTAAATTCAGGAAGCTCTTCAGATGTACGATAGAAGGTTACCGGCAATTTGCCCTCTGGAGAATATTCCCCAAAAAGGACCTCTGCAATTGCCCTTCCACCTTGCGCTCCCGGATACCATCCCTGAATAATTGCTGGAATATGTTCATCTTCCCAAGGAATACTTAATGCACTGCCTGATAAAAATACGAGAACTACTGGCTTGCCGCTCTTATACATTTCCTTGATAATATCCCCCTGAAGCCCTGGTAAATTAAGATCTGGCTTATCACCGCTAGCGAACTCATTACCCTGATCGCCTTCTTCACCTTCCAAACCAGGATCAAGACCAAAAACTCCAATAACTACATCACTCATATCGCAGACAGCACGAACCTCAGACAAGCGATCGTTTTTTGCGCCCAATCCTTGTACTTTTTCTTTAAACAAGTGGCAACCTTCGGAATAGTACACACGTACATCCTCTCCGAGGTATTCCTTTATACCTTCTAGAACTGTAATATACTCGGATGCAGTACCTTCATAGTTACCAACTAAAGCCTTGCGGTTATTTGCATTCGGTCCAATGACGCCTACGGTCTTGAGTTTATTCTTATTCAAAGGCAGAAGCTGATTCTCATTCTTTAGTAATACGACGGATTTTCTTGCGGACAAAAGATTTAATTCTTGATGCTTCTTACAATCTACTTTATCGTAAGTAATTGTGTTAAATGGTACATTATCAGGATTATCAAATAAACCAAGCTTCATACGGGTGGTTACCAGACGAATTACTGCCTGATCCAATGTCTTCTCTTCTACCAAACCATCACGTATTGCATACAGAAGATGTCCATATATATTACCACAGTTAAGATCACAACCACTATTCATAGCTAGGGCTACAGATTCTTCCGCTGTGGAAGTAACTTTATGATTTTCATGAAAGTCCTTTATCGCCCAACAATCGGAGGTAACATGACCTTTGAAGTTCCATTCGTCACGTAAGATATCTTTTAATAATAATTTGCTACCACAGCAAGGTTCATCATTTGTACGGTTATACGCACCCATTACGGATTCAACATCCGCTTCCTGTACGCAAGCTTTAAAAGCTGGAAGATAGGTCTCATACAGGTCTTGCTTAGATACAACAGCGTTGAAGCTATGTCGGATATCTTCAGGTCCAGAATGTACTGCAAAATGCTTTGCGCAAGCAGCCGCCTTAAGATATTTCTTGTCATGCCCCTGAATACCATTAATGAAGCGAACACCAAGCCTTGAGCTTAGATAAGGGTCTTCGCCATATGTTTCATGTCCTCTTCCCCATCTAGGATCACGAAATATATTTACATTTGGAGACCAGAAAGTTAGTCCCTTATAAATATCGGTATCATTATATTTTTGTTGTACATTGAACTTGGCGCGTCCTTCAGTGGAAATAGTGTCTGCTACTTTTTCTAACAGCTCCTCATCAAAGGTTGCTGCAAGACCAATCGCTTGAGGGAAAACGGTTGCCACTCCAGCTCTTGCTACGCCGTGTAACGCTTCATTCCACCAATTATACGCCTTGACTCCTAATCTTTTGATTGCTGGAGCAGTGTATAATGTTTGAAATACTTTCTCTTCCAATGTCATTCTGGATACTAAGTCTTTTGCTCTTTCTTCAAAACTTAAGTTCTCATCTAAATACGCCTTGTATTCCTGCATCATGATCATCCTCCTATAATTTATCCTGTTTTATATGACCACGGCTATTACAATAATCTGTATTAACTAGCTGTGTTGTTGTAATAAATTGGGCTAAGATAAAGCTTACTTTATTTTAAATATTTTAATAGAATTCTCTAATTTTTCTGCATCTTCTTTTAATACAATAGCTGCTTCTTGTAAGCGTTCCACCGAAGCTATTTGATTCATTGTTGTTGCATCTACCTCTTCCGAAGAAGCGGCTGTTTGTTCAGTTACAGCTGATATATTTTGAATTGCATTTAATGTTCCTTCTTTTGCTGATTCAATTGTATTTAACCCTGTTAAAACATCATTCAAATTATTAACGAGTTCGTTTACATGTTTTGTAATATTATCAAAGACATCTACAGTATGCATCAAAGCTTCTGTTTGAGAAGCTACAATACCACATCCGGTTAATGTCATAGACATTACTAACAATAATGCAAGTAGTAAAGCGATAAAACGTTTCATAATAACCCTCCTCTAAATTATCAATAATTTGTATTGCAACTAAATTATATAGGATAAATCTTACATATGCTCCTTGTATTTTGCTATTCTCTTCTCAAATATTGCTATTCTTTTTATTTTTACCTGACTTTTTTTGTTTAATATAACTATTGTTAAACGTTTAAGGAATCAAACAATAAGCATTTTTAAATAATAAAATAGTAAATAATATCAAATAAGCCGTTACTAAATGATTATACCGACCATCTAACCATTATTTGCACTTTCTCTATCCATTTCTAAACAAGTTGCACAATTGCCATTAATCTCATATAGTGCTCTATATTCTTTGGGAGTGCAATGATTTTTCGCTTTAAATACTCGATTAAAAGTTGCCAGACTATTGAAACCGGATTTCATAGCAACCTGCATAATAGTTAATCCAGGCTCTATTAATAGTTGTTCTGCGTACATAATTCTTCTGTTAATTAAATACTCATAACAAGATACATTCATAGTCTTTTTAAAGAGTCGTGAAAAATGGTATTTACTAAAACCGGCTATTTTGGCAATATCATCAATACTAATATTTTCAGTACAATGATCATTAATGTAATTGCAAACATTTAAACACAGATCTACATATTCCTGCTGTTTATGATCCTGCGTATCTAAATTATTATCTTTACGGCTTATGTAGTTTCGGCCCAACGTGGTAAAAAAATCGATAATCATAGAATAGGCAGAAGCTTCTTTAAAAAGTTGCGTAGAAAAATATTCTGCTGTTATGTCATGGATAAGCATTGTAAGATCTTTATGTATACTAGGCATGTTGGTAGGTGTAACAACCACACAAGGGCGAAACATGTGAAATGCTGAATTGAAACTACTAAGGCTATTGAGTAAAGTACAATCACATTGCAAAATAATTCGAACACCGGAAGGCGGAGAAAATAATTGGTGAAGCTCTCCCGGTGGAATGATGAGAATATCATACTTATCCAAATCATAGGTGGTTTGATCTATTATTGCTTTATAACCATTTTCAATTGGCATTATTATTTCACTGTCAGTATGCCAATGTTGTGGATAATCTTCATTTTCATCATTAAGATGGACTCTTATTTTAAAATTTCCGTGATAATTTACAATTTCATGGTTCCCATTTAAAGTTTCAATCAAAATAATTACCTCCCCCAACGAGCAACATTATAGTTAATTGTTACAAATATGTGACCACTCATACTAATATTATAGTTGATTTCAAACACACTTTTCAAGTAATCTATGACTGAAATAAAATACATCTTATGACTAATGACCAAAGAGTGAAAGTTTTAATAAAAAGCAATAAAAAAATCCCATAATTTGAAAACTTGGGATTTATTTATATAGAAATATATGAAGAGGCCTCGCACAATTTAGTGCGACGCCCCTGTATTCTTTTATTTATGGAATGACCAAATATATTTAGATATTCCTATAGGTAATCCAATCAAAGTCGACAAAATTATCTACCTCTTCATTGTTACTGGAACAATAAAGACCTAGGGTAGTTCCCACGAAGCCTCCAGCTACATCGGTACTTAGAATCCTAGCATCCACTCCTGCTTTCACAACAGGATAGCTCTTGCCATCATAACTGAATGCAAACTTAAGATCTTGCCCCTCCGCTGTAACGCGTAAACGAATGCCATCATTTTTATCTAAATCTTCGATCACCATCTTTTCTAAAATTTCTTCCTTGCCATCATAACATTTTACAACTTGTAGAACTGGTAAACCATCTCTCATTGTAATTACAAATCGATAATGAAATCTATTGCTTTGTAATAATACAAGTCCTGCTTCCTCCGAGTTACTATTTGGAACAAATTCCATCTTTGTCTCCAATATATAACTCATTCCTGTTTGCCTGATTCCTACAAAACTAGGGCTTACAATATCTGTAATCCTCTCCGGAGCCAAGCGCATACGAAGATAACCTTTTCGATGATATAGGCTATAGTTTTCCATTTTTGGATTACGCAGGTAGAGAAATCGGTAAGGCAATCTATCATCATCAAAGTCTTCCTTTTCCGGTATAACTTCTGCAGTAAATGCTGGAAGTTCTGGTCCCTCTACTGTGTCCTCTACAATACCCTTACCAGGATTTATCACCGGCCATCCATCCTCCCAAACCACTGGCACCAGGAAGGTTTCTCTACCAAGGTTGCGATAATACCCTCCGTATGGACGGGAAGCCAATACAACCATATACCATTCCCCGTTCTGGGTCTCAACCATATCTCCATGACCTACATTTACAATCGGATAGTTTTTTCCCAGATGCCTGTGTGTAAGTATCGGGTTACATTTATACCCCTGAAACGGTTCCCTTAAGTTAGTACTTGAAGCTATCGTTACCGCATGTTCGTGAGCGGTACCTCCTTCCGCTATCAATAGATAATATCTACCATCTTTCTTATACAGATGAGGCGCTTCAGCCCACATAGCATCTTGTAATGCGCCATGCCAAATCGCATAGGATTCTCCGACAAGGCACATATTTTCCAAATCGAATTCTTGTATCCAGATTTCATTATCGCCGTCATACTTTGCACCTTCTCTACGACTCTTCGTTCCTGTATAATAGCATTTTCCATCATCATCAAAGAATAGAGAAGGATCAATGCCCTCTGCACCCTCTATAAAATAGGGATTCGACCATGGCCCAGCAGGATCCTCAGCGGTTACAACAAAATTCCCTCCATTACCTACATTCGTTGTTATCATATAAAAAGTACCATTGTGGTATCTTATAGTTGGCGCAAAAATACCCCAGGACTGCTCCGCTCCCATTAGGTTAAGCTGTTCTTCTCTATCAAGAACATTACCAATCTGTTCCCAGTGAAGTAAATCTTTGCTATGAAATATAGGTACGCCTGGAAAGTAAGCAAAGGTTGATGTAACTAGATAGTAATCATCTCCCATCCTACAGATAGATGGGTCCGGATGAAAACCCGGTAATATTGGATTAGAGACTTTCTCTCTCATGTTTTTCCTCCTATTAAAAGCCTTATAGGCAAAAGGTCTTACATATTTGAATTTATCTTAACATAAAATCAGTGAATTCTCCATAACAATCGAACATTTCCTATTATGACTTAAATAAAAGAAGTTCGGATTTATATCTCCGAACCTCAACATAAATTTATATATTTTATTTGCATTATTAGAACTTGCAATTGTTGCTAATCCTTTTATTAACTTAATTATTTCTTAATATAGGTTATAACACATGCACCAGGCCCCACGTGGGTTCCAACAACGCATCCAACTGGATAGATTGCAGTATTCTCTAGTTCATATTTTTCACTTACTCGATCCCTCAAAAGGTATCCTTTGCTATCTTCTCCAGTATAGCCAAAATAGACCGGGAACTCCTGATCGATATCACCCATTTCATCAATAATATTTAAAATCCTAGCAATCCCTTTATTGGTACCTCTTTCCTTGCCAACAACACCAATTGCGCCATCTTTGACATTTAAAATAGGTTTGAATTTTAATAGGGACCCAAGAATAGCTGAAGATTTAGATAAACGACCACCTTTGTGAAGGTATTCAAGGGTATCTACCATTGCCAGAAGAACTATTCGTTCCTTCAACTGATTTATGGTTTCTACAATCTCAGCAACTTCCCTTTTCTGCTCTCTCATGGTAATGGTATGCTCTACTAGAAGGCGTAATCCGGTTATCGTCGTAAGACTATCAATAATATGAATATCTTCATACTCCACCATATCCTTGGCAATTGTTGCACTCTGCAATGTACCACTGAATTTGCTAGCTATTAATAGAACGATAACACTATCCCCCGTCTCCTTTGCTTGCTGAAAATGCTCTAAAAATTCCTCGGGGGATGGCTGGGATGTTGTAGGTAGTTTGTCCGCTTCTGAAAGTTTCTTATAAAAATCATCCATGGTAATCTCGATTCCTTCTCGGTACTCCTTTTCCCCAAATAGTACTTTTAACGGAATAACAGTAATTCCCATTTTCTCTGCCTCTTTAGGATTTATATCTGATGTTGAGTCTGTAATAATTCGTATTGCCATATTCTTTTCCTTTCTCTGCTAGATCTTGAATATAGATGATTGTAATCTTTGGTATAAATCTAAATATGAGCAATCATATATATGTCATCTAAGCTTTTATAATATTATTGATTCTTTGGATCATTGTCTCTAACAACTCAATTTCGTCCTTACTAAACTGCTCACGAATTCCTTCCATTAACTTGGCATTAAATGAGGCATTAATACCATAATCCTTTAGGAATTCATCGGTGACTTCCAGATGGTATTCCCTCCTATCGTCCTTCGACATTATCTTTCGGACATATCCCTTTTTAATTAGATTATTAATTCGATAGGTAGCGTTCGGCTGGGAGATATGAATATATTCTGCAAATTCATTTATGGTAGGCCTATTAAGTAAAAATATTGCTTCTACACAATATGCTTCCGTAGGAGTCAAACTTTCATTCCCTATTGAAAAAAGTTTTTTAATATAATTTAAACGAAATTTTAGATATAACTTTTCAAATTCTTTCTCCAGCACAATTTTCCTCCTTAATTCTTCTAATATCGGACTAAGTTAAATAATTATAAATAAATCAGTTAAAATAATTTAATTAAAATATTTTAATTAAATTATTTTAACTATAATACCACAGATCACTTTGACTGTCAAACTATTGTGGAAACTAAGTACTATTAGTTATTAGAAGTGAGTCGAGATTTCAACATTCAATATAATGAGAAGATCTATGAAAATAGTAATAAAAGAATAAAAAATGTCACTAAAGAAATTTATTTGTAGTATTTTAACATTTTATGCTAACGCTCTTAACTTAAAGGCATAAAATATTATGAGATTATATTCCAGGTGCACTTATGTCAGTAAAAAGATGGAGCTATAGTTCCTATTTATCCAGTGATGATTATAATTTATTTTATACTGCTGCTAGTACTAACCCCCATGCATACCATCCCTTGGCAATTTCTAAACTGGATGGGCTTCGATATCGTTATATATGTAATACCTTAAAATCTTCTAACACGAATACAGAGTTAGCCATTGTAGAATTGTATAAACCAAGAGAGGGCAACCCTTATATAACGAGAGTATATAGTATTGATACAGAAATATAACATACAAAACATATTAATCGTTTTTAAAATATTTCAGACGGAGACCCATCTCCGTCTGAATCAGTGGATGTTGCTTGTGATAAAGTCACATCTTTTTTTATTTCTTCTTGTTAATATAAAGGTAGAATGTTAAAATGTCCCTACATAAATCAAGGAGGTCAATGATATGCAAGGGCTCACTCCCACTAATAGCATCAGTTTCATATTTGTATTTTTAGAAGGTCTTTTATCCTTTTTCTCTCCCTGTGTAATACCATTAATCCCTATCTATATCAGCTATTTAGCAGGTAATGCTAAACAAATCAAGGAGGACGGTACAATAACTTACCAAAGAAACAAAGTGTTCTTCCATACTTTATTCTTTGTACTAGGTATCTCCTTTGCATTTTTTGTCTTAGGTATGTCCTTTACTGCCCTGGGTGCTTTCTTTAAAAGTAACCAGCTCTTATTTACCCGTATTGGTGGTATCTTAATCATAATTTTGGGACTTTACCAAGTCGGCATATTTGATTTTAAGTTCCTACAGAGTGAAAGAAAACTACATTTTCACCTTGGGGAACGGGAAATGAATCCCCTCCTCGCTTTTGTTATGGGATTTACTTTTAGTTTTGCTTGGACTCCTTGCGTTGGCCCCGCCCTTTCCTCTGTGCTAATTATGGCATCCGGAACGGGTAGTTCTTTCACAGGTAACCTATTAGTACTTGTATATACACTAGGATTTGTTATTCCATTCCTGCTACTAGGTCTATTTACCACCCAGGTTCTAAACTTTATTAATAGACATAAGAAACTTTTAAAATATACCGTTAAGGTTGGTGGCATATTGCTAATTATTATAGGTGTCATGACTTTTACCGGCTGGATGAATGGGGTAACCAAATACCTTAGTAAATTTAACCCACCTTCATTAGTAGAGGAGAATTTATCTGAAGATTCGTATGACAACTCTAAACAGATGGATGATTACCTTCCTACAAAAGACAATAATGACACAGACAATGTTTCAAATGCTGGTAATGTTTCTGATGATGACGTCAATCAAGAAGCAGATTTGCCAGATCCTGAAGATATTGATGAAAAGAAGAAAGATACTTCAAATGAGAGCAAAGGTGAGAACAATGGTAATTCACAAGCCTTTGATTTTACCCTGAAGGACCAATATGGCAATGAACATACCCTTTCAGATTATAAAGGGAAAGTTGTCTTCCTTAACTTTTGGGCAACCTGGTGTCCACCATGTCGGATGGAAATGCCTGATATTGAGGAAATATACCAAGAATTTAATATGAATCAAGATGAAATTGTCATCCTAGGGGTTGCCAATCCCTCAAGTGAAGAATATCCAAACAATGCAGATGTAACTAAGGAAGAAATAATTGCATTCCTTGACGAGCATGAATATACATTTCCAACGGTCTTTGACGAAACCGGTGAAGTCTTGTCGGATTATTATATTAGCGCTTTTCCAACTACATTTTTAATCGATAAGGAAGGTAATTTCTATGGGTATGCAACCGGGGCGATGACCAAATCACAGATGAATAGCGCAATCAACCAAGCCTTGGATGCTACAGAATAAATGAATGATATATACAATAGTATATAATTTTACCCTTGTTCTTGTGGTAAAACATTTTGACAAGAAGAACCTGCTATGTTAAAATTCATATAATAATAAGGGAAATATTAGATATAAAATCGTTTACCTTATTAAATGTAGTAATGGATGAATAAAGCCATTGCCAATTTCGATATTATTTAAGTATGAAAGGATGGTTTTGATGTCGGTATTAACTGTAAATGAGGTATGTGCTAATTAGCACATAATTAAATATGGCAGGGTGCATTTGCTATTTTCTGTGAAGTGAATTATGTTTTCAGTTCATTTTATTATTGTACCCTACTTACTACCTTTACAGTCAATACTCATAACCGTCTTGTTTAACCTAGATTCTATTTAGATTTACAAGGCATAATAGGGTAATCCTGTTATGCCTTTTTAATTTAAATGAAGGTAATTTAATTGGCTTGATCATTTATCTAGATCACGCTGTCATTTTACAGTTCTAAACAATCATGGTTTATCAAGATATTAATGCCCACAGGAGTATTCTATCTATCTGTAATGGTAGTACTGTCTGTGGGTTTATCAATCTAAGGAGTGTATTAATTATGAATAAATCAATGATTGCATTAGAATATGATAAAATACTAAAAATGTTAAGTGATTATGCTGTATCCGATCAAGCTAAGCAAAAGTTAGTAGAACTCAGACCGTATTTAAATGTAACTGAGGTAAATTTAAAAACTACAGATACAACGGAAGCAAAAACCATTATAGAGCATATCGGTACTCCTCCTTTAGCAATAATGAGGGAAATGGATAAGTATCTTAAACTTGCAGAAACAGGTGCCATGCTTACACCGGAACAACTTTCTCAAATTGGTAGCTTTATTACCGCTTGTAGACGTATGAAACGCTTTCTAAAACGTGCGCAAGTCATGGAATTAAATATCGCTTCCTATGGTGATTCTTTTGATGACTTAACTGAACTATATGACTTGATCGAAACATCAATTCGCAATAAGGCAGTTGATGACTCCGCTTCTAAAGAACTTAAGTCTATCCGTAGGCAAAAAGCTACCATAAATGCAGAGATAAAAACAAAACTTGAAAACTTGCTACGAAGCAAAAAAGCATATTTTACAGAAAGCTATGTATCTCTTCGCAATGGACATTATGTATTGCCGGTAAAGAAAGAATTTAAAAACCAAATAAATGGCTCGGTTCTCGATATTTCTTCCTCCGGTTCTACCTATTTTATAGAGCCCAATGTTGTAGCAAAACTAAAGGAAGAATTATCTATTCTAGAGATTGCAGAGAGCAATGAAGAACGGAAGATTCTCTTTAAATTAACTTCATTCGTAAGTGAAAATAGAATGCCAATTCAGATTAATATGGAAGGTATGGTATCCTTAGATTTTATATTTGCTAAGGCCAAACTAAGTCTTGAAATGAATGCAGTACCTGCGATGGTTACTATGGATCGAAAGATATCGATTGTAAAAGGCAGGCACCCGCTAATAAATCCTGCTGAATGCGTTCCCCTTGACTTTACCATGGGTGAAGATATTCGTGGCATCGTAATAACTGGGCCTAACACAGGAGGTAAGACGGTGGCATTAAAAACCGTGGGTTTACTGCAACTTATGGCACAAAGTGG
>JAAYSQ010000128.1 GCA_012523925.1 Clostridiales bacterium | reverse complement strand
TTTATTCGAGCAAGCCAGGTAATCACTCCTACTCGTATTGACTAATCTGCTTATCTTGAATATTATATCACGTTAATGCTAAAAGGTCCAAGAGAAAATGCAGAACATTTGTACGAATTAAATTATCCTGTTAAAATTCAGCTCCTGCCAAGCAATTTGAAAGTAAGGCCAAGGATTTCAAGGAGGGGTATTTGCATTCGTCGGTACTTAGGCTTTGTCAATGATTCACTGTTTTGAACAGGGGCTGGGTAGTAATTTAATCTTCAAGTGGACGAATTTTTTGATTATATATCCGCTTTAAGAAGAAAATAGTAATTATTAAAGATCCGATTTCTGCAATCGGATAAGCAAACCATATGGCGGTAAGACCAAAAGTTCTTGATAGCAGGTAGGCTGCAGGAAGTATCAGTATTAGTTGCCTGGTGATGGAGTTGATTAGACTAAATAAGCCATTTCCAAGTGCCTGGAACATGGAACCAACAACAATACAAAACCCAGCAAAGACAAAGCAAAGGCTTATAATCCTTAATGCGGGTACCCCGATTTCTAGCATTGCAGGAGTTGCATTAAATAATTTAAGAAGTTGTATTGGGAAGAGTTGAAAAATAGCAAATCCCAAAACCATGATTATAGTTGCACCAAAGATACTAAATTTTAAGGTATCCATGATACGTTTCTTGTTGCGGGCTCCATAATTATATGCAATAATCGGTACCATTCCATTATTAATTCCAAAGACCGGCATGAATATAAAACTTTGAAGTTTGAAATAGACACCAAGTACGGACACCGCTGTGGTAGAAAACTGAATTAACAGTTTATTTAAGAAGAGTGTCAATACTGAGCCAATGGATTGCATTAGAAAGGAGGGAGCACCTACAGCAAAAATATCTTTTATCGTTTTTACTGATGGTTTAAACTTCTTAAATGTGATATGGACCTCGGGATTCTTCTTAAGGTTAAAGAAGATCGAAAGAGCTGCGGCACCAATTTGACCAATTACAGTTGCTAGAGCAGCACCGGTAATGCCCATGGCGGGAAAACCAAAGTATCCAAATATCATAATAGGGTCCAGAATGATATTAATTACTGCTCCGGTAATTTGGGTAATCATACTGTAAACGGTATTACCAGCGGATTGTATAATACGTTCGAAGGTAATCTCCATGAATACACCAATGGAGAATAAGGATATAATTCGAAGGTACTGTGTACCATATAATATAATTTCAGGATTATCTGTTTGTGATAGCATATAAGTTTCTGCAAAGAAGACACCAAAGATAGCAAATAATATAGAGCTTATGAAGGATATAAAAATTCCATTCGTTGCACAAGCATTAACTTCTTTATAATTCTTTTCACCTAAGCTTCTGGATAATAGTGAGTTGATACCAACGCCGGTACCATTAGCAATCGCAATCATAAAGTTCTGAATAGGAAAGGCTAAGGAAAGAGCAGTTAATGCGTTTTCATTAATTTGTGAAACGAAAATACTATCAATAATATTATATAAAGCCATGACGAGCATGGATATCATCATGGGAACGGACATATTGATTAATAATTTATGTACGGGCATGATACCCATTTTATTTTCTTTTCTTTCAGTGGTTTGTAACATAAGAATCTCCTTTGATTTATATTGAAGTATAACCTTAGTATCATTTACCTATCTTACTGATAGCATGGGGGAAAGTCAAGGTACATTCCTATATAAAGAATGGCATAAAATAAGCCATATTCCTACGATGTAATATAAACAAGGCTATAACCAATGAGGAATATGGCTTTTATAATATC
Source organism: Clostridiales bacterium (assembly GCA_012523925.1). Taxonomy (GTDB): domain Bacteria; phylum Bacillota; class Clostridia; order Lachnospirales; family Lachnospiraceae; genus Mobilitalea. The sequence goes on along the minus strand of JAAYSQ010000128.1, from coordinate 7,620 downwards.
AGCAGGTGATTGTTGCGGGTTGGGAAGTAGGGTAGCAATATCATTCCTGCTGTTATTGTACTTATTTAAGATATTTCTTTTCTAAATTCTCAAGTAATTCTAGATAGTAGGATGGAATATTCTTTTCTTCAGCATCTTTTTCAAATTCCCAGGATGCTTTCTCTACTCTTTCCATGATTTCTGCAGAAAGTTTCCGCTCGGCAAATGGATAGACTACAGAGTCTTCTTTTTCAATATGTCTCTGAAGATGGTTGGCATATCCAATTGCGTTGGCGATGACATCAATTTTACTCATCTCATCACCTCTTTTAACTTGTTCTAAGGCATTACTTAATTCATGAATAAATAATCTACCCCAGTCATGTTCAACTAGCATACCATGGGTAACTAATTTATCCGCCAAAGGACCAAGGTTATCAACCATTTCCTTAAAGAGAAACTTCTCTTCTTTGCCATGGTGATGGACATCGGCATAATTGCGGATGAAATCAATCATCTGCTCGAAATCCTCATAGCAGATTTCATCACCCTTAAGAATACCGTAGGAAGCCTGACGCACAACGGTCAGCATGCGAATTATGTTTTTATGTTCTTCAACCATAAGTTCGATACTATTCATATTTATTCACCCTTTCTTAGGCAATATGTTAGAGGATCTATTTTCTGATATTCTAGACCGCATTCTGTTGCGAAGCCTTCTAACCAAGCATCGCGAAGTTCATAGTAATAATCTATATTTCCACCTACTTCGTTCCAATAACTTTCATGTACACAGGTATTTCTCTTCCAGCAGATGCTGTTTTCATCCTGCTCTGCAATGCTATTTGCATGATCGCATGGCATGCCATCTAGTAAGTTATCGGTAACCGCTTTATATATTTCTTGCATAGTTTTATTATGGCCTTGGAATGATATTCCTATTTTTTTACCTTTACTATACAGAATTGATTTTATTTTTTCAAAGGAAGCTGGATCCTTTTTAAGTAAATTGGTTACACAGTAGGCATATTTATATTCCACTTGGGATACACGTTCCTGCAGCCATCCGTGAATATTTCCATGATCAATCATTTCTTCAAGTGGTTTATTATCAAAAGAACCAAAAGTGGTATCGCAAGTTTCCTTTAAGGATAAAGTGTATTGTTCACCAAGTTTATAGAGCTCATCTACAATTCCCTGTTGAAGCTGTATTTTATTATAAAGCCAGTAATGTATAGGTCCTAAAAATGCACTCATATTGTAGCTGTTCCTTTCTTTTTGTTTTACTTAAAATTCTTATAAACCGTTTAAAGTTTATAAGAAATATCCCAAGGTTTCTGTAATAACAAAATATAAGGGGATAATGTCACAAATTCTAGTAGTAAGGGGGTAGTAGATAGAACTTGTAATGGTACAGTCAACCTTGGGATATAATCTTAACTTATTTAGAAATCCACAGTGTAGTAGCTATGGATTTCTTATTCTATTTTTCTATAACTTTTATGCTGTGAATAAAGCGATGTCATCCTCTACAGTACCAATTCCTGCGATACCGAAGTTCTCAACCAATACCTTAGCCACATTCGGGGAAAGGAATGCAGGAAGTGTTGGTCCTAAATGAATATTCTTAACTCCTAAGTAAAGTAAGGAAAGAAGAACGATTACCGCTTTCTGCTCATACCATGCAATGTTGTATGCGATAGGAAGTTCATTTACATCCTGAAGTTCGAATACTTCTTTTAATTTAAGCGCGATTAGAGCTAAGGAGTAGGAGTCATTACACTGACCAGCATCTAAAACTCTAGGGATACCACCGATATCGCCTAAATCAAGCTTGTTGTATTTATATTTTGCACAACCTGCAGTAAGAATAACCGCATCTTTTGGTAAAGCTTTTGCAAATTCTGTATAGTAATTTCTAGATTTCTGACGACCATCGCAACCGGCCATAACAAAGAATTTCTTGATTGCTCCAGATTTAACTGCATCAACCACTTTGTCAGCTAAAGCGAATACCTGGTTATGTGCGAAACCACCGATGATTTCACCTTTTTCGATCTCTACTGGAGGTTGGCAAGTCTTAGCAAGTTCGATGATTTGGGAGAAATCTTTATGTCCGTTCTCGTCTCTTTCAATATGTGGACATCCAGCAACACCAGATGCACCAGTGGTGAATAAACGGTTCTTGTAGCTTTCCTTAGGAAGAACAACGCAGTTGGTAGTCATAAGGATAGGTCCGTTAAAGCTTTCGAATTCTTCTCTCTGCTTCCACCATGCATTACCATAGTTACCATAGAAGTTGTCATACTTCTTGAAAGCAGGATAGTAGTGAGCAGGAAGCATCTCGGAGTGTGTATATACATCAACACCAGTACCTTGTGTCTGCTCTAATAATTGCTCTAAGTCTCTTAAATCGTGACCAGAGACTAAGATACCTGGGCGATTTCCAACGCCGATATTAACTTTAGTGATTTCAGGGTTACCATAAGTTCCTGTATTAGCGGAGTCAAGAAGAGCCATGCCGTCAACACCCCATTTACCAGTTTCCATGGTAAGTGCTATTAACTCATCAACACTTAGGGTATCGTCTAATAATGCAGCTAATGTCTTCTGCATAAATGCACTGATTTCAGCATTATCATATTCTAATTCATTCGCATGTTTCATGTAAGCTGCAAGACCTTTTAGTCCATAGGTGATTAGCTCTCTTAAGCTACGAATGTCTTCGTTCTCAGTAGCAAGAACACCAACCTGTGCAGAATTTGCCTTCTGATTTAATTCTTCTCTTGTAGTAGCAGTCCAAAGAGCAGCCTCTGGTAGGGAATCCTTATCTGTTACTTTAGCAAGTAGTTCGTTCTTTAATCTTAAAGTTTCAAAAACTCTCTGATAGAAGACTTCATCATTAAAGTTAGCGTTTGTAATAGTTGTAAATAGGTTGATGGTTACATAGTGATTAACCAAAGAGGAGATATCCTCGCCCTGTGCTCTAAGAGCAGTAGTTACTGCACTTAATCCCTTTGTAGCATAGATTAATAAATCCTGCATATTAGCTAGAGCAGGGGTCTTACCACATACGCCGGCTTTAGTACATCCAGTGTTGCCTGCAGTTTCTTGGCATTGATAACAAAACATTAAATTATCCATTCTTTCATTCTCCTTTTATTATTTATGGCAGTCGTTCCGCCTAATGAATTAATATAAGTGCATTTGTACTTTTATTAATATATTTCTATTGAATTCTTAAGACAATGTGAGTATAATACAGATAAACCATGAAAAGTGTAGCCACAGCTACAAAAAGAAATAAATCATAGAATTATTTGGAAGTATAAAATTATAGACTAAAAGATACTAGAGATCCAGAATGGAGGTGCCTATGGAAAAATATTATCCTATTATAAAGAAATGTGTACTATTTCGAGAAATAGAAGATAAGGATTTTGGGCATTTATTGCAATGCCTGGGCGCTAAAGTAAAGTCATTAAAATCGGATGAATACATATTCTTTGCAGGGGATGAAATTCATTATGTAGGAATTGTCCTTGAAGGTATTGTAGAAATAATGAAAGAGAATTTAGCTGGTAATAAACATATTGTTGCCTTCCTAGAAGCGTCTGATATGTTCGCAGAAGGGATTGTCTGCACAGTTAAAAAAATCTCACCAGTGACGGTAAGGGTTAAGGAAGATGCCAAGGTACTATTAATACCCTATGAAAGAATTACAAGGTCCTGTGGACATGGTTGTAATTTTCATATTAGCCTAATCCAGAATATGATGGCAGTATTAGGGGAGAAGAACTTTAATTTAAATCGCAAGCTGGAATTACTAACCTTAAAAGGAATGCGAGAGAAGATAGCAAGTTTCCTATTAAATGAATCTTACGATAGGGGAAGCAATATTTTTCAAATCGTTCTTAATCGCACGGAGCTTGCCGAGTACCTGAACGTATCCAGAACATCTATGTGCCGTGAATTGGGGAGAATGAAGAAGGAAGGCTTAATAGATTATTATGGACATAGCTTTAAGATAATAGATCAGCAGCAGTTAGCAGCGTGTTTAGAATAGGAACAGTATAATTGAGTCAAACGGTCTGCTTATGGATAAAAATTATACGTATCATTGTTGCGACAGCCCATTGTCCGGAATAAATATAAAGGGATTTTACCAATATCAAAAACGAATTTGATATAATTCATTCTTGATGTTTGATAAAATCCCTTTATGATTATAGGATAATTGGAATTTTTCCTAATATAGTAACTTCCTGTGGTGATACTCTGCAGTTATATGCCAGTATTTCTACGCCATTTTCATGAGCTTGTATTACTTTATCTGCAAAGGCAGGATCTGTAATTTTGTTTGGGCTAAAGCCACGCACGTCCTCGATCTGAATAATAAAAAGTAGGGCAGCTCGATAACCTTCCTTAACGGCGTGAATGAGTTCATCTATATGCTTTCTTCCGCGCTCAGTTGGGGCATCTGGGAAGTAGCACCAACCATCTCTTTCTAGGGTAACGCCTTTCACTTCTACAAAGCAGGTCTCCTCTCCAAGTAGTTGGAGATCAAATCGGCTATTTTGATAAGTAACTTCTTTTCGAAGCTCTGAATAGCCTTGAAGTTCCTCGATGTTATCGGTGGTAATGGCTTCGTGAGCCAAGGTATTTGGTAGTTGCGAATCAATGGAGATCCAGCTGGAATTCTTCATTACCATCCGCAGTTCGTATTGTGTTTTCCTTGTTGGGGAAGAGTGGTAGGATAGCATAACCTGTGCTCCTGGTAATAATAATTCTCCGAGTCGTCCTGTGTTAGGAACATGACAGATAACTTCTTCACCATTGAGATCTACATATGCTATAAAACGGTTGGGCCTTCTTAGGAAGGTGCCGTAATAAATGTCATAATTAAATTTCAAAAAAATAACCTTCTTTCATAAAATCATACTAGAATCCGAAAATCCTTTTGTAGATTAAAATCAGATTGTAACGTTCTAAACAACCACTTCTTTGATAATTTTGTTACAGTCAATTATTATAGTACAGACTACCAAGAGAATCAAATGATTATAATCGTAAATGATGGCATTACATTCGAACTTGTAAAGATTTAAATTATACTATAAAGAATTCAATTGGTGGATACAATAGATTATTTTGTATTATGTATACCCTATGATACAAGCTTGAGAAATATATTAATTCTTATACCGCTAGGCTAAATTTAGGATGATATTAATATAAAAATAGGCAATTAGAACTATGAAACGACGAAAAAATACAGTATAATTATAATATAGCATCAAAAGTCACTAATTATCTTAGGGGGGATACAGATTGAAAAAAAGAAAGTTGATAGGGGTAATTATTTCTGAAGTAGAGGAATTATATCAGAATAAACTTTTAAATGGAATTATATCTCAGTGCTATGCATTGAATTATGACCTAGCGATATTCTCGACATTTATTAAGGATACAGGATTGCCCGAATACAAAATTGGTGAAAAAAATATATTTAATTTAATTAATTTTGATCACTTTGATGGTATTCTTGTTGCACCTATAACGTTGACAATTAAGAATTTAAAAGAAGACATTGAACAGATGCTCCTTAAAAAATGCAAATGCCCCGTTCTTTTTATCGATAATCAGTCAAAATTTTACCCCAATATCAATACCAAGGATCGGGAAGCAACAGAGAAAATTGTTGATCATCTGATTGAGGAACATGGATATCAAGATATCTATTGCTTGGCAGCAGATCCTAATATTGTTGCAACAATCGAAAGAGTGCAAGGATATAAAAACTCTTTAAAGAAACATAATATCCCGATAGATGAAAGTAGAATATCCTATGATGGAGATTTCTACTATACTGGTGGGGAAATGCTGGCTAGAAAAATAGCACATGGTGAGATACCGAAACCAGACGCTGTTATGTGTATTAGTGACTGCATGGCAATTGGCCTTGCTAATGAATTATTGAATTATGGAATCCGTGTTCCAGATGATATTGCAATTACTGGTTATGATGGAATTGATGAGACCTTAGTCAGTTATACGTCCATTACTACATATTTACCGCCGATTGTGCAAACAGGTATTAATGCAGTGTGTGAGCTTACCAAAATGATGACAGGTGTGGAAACGTATCCCTGCAAGGTTGTTCCTGGAAATATGGAAATTGGGCACAGTTGTGGATGCACAGGTGCTGATTACATAAAAAGAAGTGGTATTCTTCGTATGAAGGATAAATTAGATGATTATAAAATGTTTTTAGATAGTTATATGACCGAATCCTTGACTTCGGCAATAGATTTAGAAGACTGTATTAATAAATTCTGCTATTATTTGTACTTAATAAAGGACTACTCCGATTATTACCTTTGTCTTTGCGATAATTGGGATGGTAGCTTGGATAAATATAATATGGAAAATCCGGAATATATAAAGGAAGGCTATACGAAGGAGATGCGATTAGTATTAGCCTGTGAAAATAGAGAGTTTGTAAATAGCAACTTTAAATTCAATACCAAGGATATGATACCTGATTTATGGAAAGATAGAGATAATCCAAAGGCCTACTATTTTACTCCAATTCATTTTAATGATCGGTGCATGGGTTATTCTGTTATAACCTATGGAGACAAGGTTTTATCCTATGATATTACCTATCGAAATTGGTGCAGGAATATCATGAATGCTTTGGAGTATTATCGAGTAAATAGAAAATTATATTTATCTTCCTTCCGTGACGTGTTAACTGGACTATATAATCGGAATGGATTAAATCAAAAATTACATAATATTATTAATGTTGCCATAAAGGAAAAGAAAAAATTACTTGCTATTATGGCAGATCTTGATAATCTGAAGGAAATCAATGATAACTTCGGGCATATCGAAGGGGATAATGTGCTTACAGTTGTTGCAAATGCAATCCAAAGCTGTCTAGTTGGTAATAAAATCAGTGCTAGAATTGGAGGAGATGAGTTCCTAGTGATCGGAACTTATGATGAAACAATCACTTCACCAGAGAAATTTATCCAAGGTGTTAATAGATTTTTAGCTAAATATAATAAAAGTTCAAAGAAACCATATAAAATTCAAATAAGCATGGGAGTTTACTGTGAATATATTAATGAGGATACAGATATTAGCGAAATAATAGACCATGCAGATCAGAATATGTATAAGAATAAAGCCTGGAAAAAGCAAATATTAAGTCGAATTAAATAATGTACATATTAAAAACAAGGGCTTCAAAGTTTACTGAAACTTCTGAAACCCTTGCTCTAATTTACTGCAGTTGAAGGGACTTGAACCCTCACGGTCTTGCGACCACTAGAACCTGAATCTAGCGCGTATGCCAATTCCGCCACAACTGCATATCCTTTAAGAATTATAAAATTATATCATAATAAATTTTCAAATTCAATATAAAATTACAATTGTTAATAGTAATTTTGTAGAAATATAGAATAAAATACCTAAGCTATAAAGAAAGATTTTAAAGTAAAATCTTCATTCTAATACAAGAATTCAATATAAAATATATGTTAGAATAAGGTGTAAGAAACAACTTTTTATTACGATATTTTTTTACTTAAATTATCGATTAAATAATCAATAAAAAATTAATTATAG
>JAAYSQ010000127.1 GCA_012523925.1 Clostridiales bacterium | reverse complement strand
TGAACTAGGTACTATTCTTGTTTTTTATTTGTATTAGTTATATAATTATACTATAATATTCAAGAGGAAGAATGTTTTATAAGTTATTTAATATGAGATTCGATATACTAACAATGCTGTATATCAGCATTATATAACTTATGATAAATACAACGTATGATAAATAACGGGATTTACGATTGTGGAGGGATAAGGATGAATTGGAAAAATGATAATGATGGGAATATAAAAGAGTTGGAAATATTAGAATTTAATGTAGGTGGCTTTTCCTACGGGGTTGATATTATTGAAATTAAAGAGATACTTCCCTATGACCAAAATCCTACTCCAATACCAAATTCGCATCCATATATTGAAGGTATGGTAATGCCTAGAGATTTTATTGTTCCAATTATTGATATGGTAAAATGCCTACAATTAGCTGATGTTCATAAATTGGAAATTGAAATGCTGATTGTTACATCAATTAATGATTTAAATATTGCTTTTCATGTAGACCAGGTTCAAGGAATACATAGGATATTGAGTAATGAGATCCAAAAGGTAGATAAAAACCTTAGCACAAAGGTACAAGATGTAGTAATAGGAACTATTAATGGGGAAGATACTTTAATTGAGATTTTAGATTTAAGAAAAATTATAACAATGATTAATCCAAATGTGCTTAAATAATAAAGGAATGGAATGAGTTAATTAATACAAAAGAAAATGGACGGTGTTCATATGGAAAATTGTAAAATTTGTAATGCAGAGATTCCTAAGGGATCGAAGTATTGTGATGAGTGTCAGAATGTAGAATATCAAAAATCGAATGAATCCTATTTAGATAGCTTATTAAGTTCTGTAATGAACAAGGCTGAAACAAATGATCAACCAAATACAGTATCAAACAAGAAATCTACTGATGAAAAAATGATTGAAGAATATCTACATAACTTTATCTCGGACGCAGATATTGATGATTTGCAAGACTTTGATCAATTCAATATCATGGAAGATTTAGAAGATGCTGATGAATTTATGGACTTAAATCATCTAAATGATTTGAATGATGAAATTGAAATTAGTGATGAGGATTTATTTGGTCCATCAATAGATGATTCCGCGTTAGACGTTGATTTAGATGAAGACCAAGTTGATGATAATGTTATTCCGAGTGAGATTGATAATTTTGCTGAGAACGATTTTAATATTTCTGGGCTCGAAGATATACTGGATGAACTTGAACTTTCTAAAACAAACGATAATGAAGAAATCGTAGAAGAAATTCAAAACTCTGCGTCAGCTGATCAATTGAATATGGAAGACGATAAGTTGAAGCTGGTAGATGATGAACAAGATTTAAATGATACAAATTCTGCAATAAATAAATCGGAACAAAACGAAGAGGGCATTGATGAAGAGATATTAAGTTTATTAAACCAGATGAGAAGCGAGGATCCTATTGCATCCCAAATATCAAATTTGATAAACGAAACAGATGGGTTAGAACAAGATGACAATGTTTCTACACCAAGTGATGTTGGTGAGGTATTCTCCGATGCTTTAGCAGCAGTCTCATCATTGAAAGATGATCCAGTAGTTGATGAACAAAGAAATCTTGAACAAGAACAAATTGATAGGAAAAAGTTCAAGGAAGAAAAGTTTAAGAAATTGCTTGCTCAACCAGAACCTGAGCAAGAACTAGACGAGACCAAGAAGAAAAAAGGATTATTTGCTAAGTTATTTGCAAGGAATACTGATAAGAAAAATAAAGAAGACAAAGAAGTAGCCACTAGTGCAGCAATTACTAATATCGACGTAGATGATGCTCAAGAGAATGCAACTAATAGATCTGCAGTTAAATCTTCTGAAAAATCAACAAAGAAAGCAAAGAAGAAAGCTAAGAAGAAAGCAAAAACCTTAGTAGCAAAGCAAGCGGTCGAAAATGATAGCAATGAAACCGCTAATAAATCAAAGAAAAAGAAGAAAGCAAATCGTAAAGAAAATTTAAAAACGAAGCGAGCTAGTAAGAAGAAAAAGAAAGAGGTTAAGAAAGTAGTTGCTGAGGTGGAAATAGATCAAGGTAAAATCCATCCGGCGGGTGCAACTATCGTCATGGCAACTTTTGCATTGCTGGCTGTTCTTCTGCTTTCTGGTACCAAAGTTTTTGCCTATAGTAATAGTATTAAGAATGCCACTCATTATTTCGATTCACAACTATACACAAAAGCTTATGAAGAAGTACAAGGTATGGAAATTAAGGATGAGGATCTTGTAATTTTCAATAAAATTCAGATCGTTATGTATGTCAATAAGCAACTTAATTCCTATAATAATTATTATGCTATAGCAAAGCATCCAGAGGCACTTAATTCCTTACTTAAGGGCCTTAAACGATATGAAAAATATATTGAATTAGCAACTATATATGGAATTAAGAGTGATTTGGATTATGTGAGAGGTCAGATACTGGCAGAACTTGAAAATGAATATAATCTAAGCGAAGATAAGGCTATGCAAATGATTCTTATAGATGATAAAGCGGAATACAGCAAACAGGTTTATGGCATCATAATAAAGCAAAATAAATCTGATTCTTTGAATTAGTGTTTGGATTCTATATGTATAGAAGATATCTATGTTTTTAGATTAATGATTGGAGAGAAGGAATGAACACAAAAAGAATTATTCCCTGTCTAGATGTACATAATGGAAGGGTTGTTAAAGGTATCAATTTTGTAGATTTACGTGATGCTGGTGATTTAGTTGAGGTTGCTGAAGCTTATAATAGTGCAGGTGCTGATGAATTAGTACTTTTAGATATTACCGCTACTTCAGATGCAAGAGCAATTAAAATGGATATGGTGCGTAAATTGGCTGAAACTGTATCTATACCTTTTACCGTTGGTGGAGGTATACGTACTATAGATGATTTTAAGATGATATTAAAAGAGGGTGCTGATAAGGTTGCCGTTAATACGGCTGCAATAATAAATCCGAACTTAATACGAGATGCGGCAGATGAATTTGGTAGCCAATCTATTGTCGTAGCCATCGATGCTAAGAAAAGACAAGACGGATCAGGATGGAATATATACAAGAACGGCGGCCGCACAGATATGGGAATTGATGCTGTAGAATGGGCTATGAAAGTGTGTGAATTTGGTGCTGGAGAAATCCTATTAACCAGTATTGATAGTGACGGTACGAAGAATGGGTATGATCTTGAACTAACCAGAATTATTTCAGAAAATGTATCAGTCCCAGTAATTGCTTCTGGTGGTGCTGGTACTATGCAGCATTTTTATGATGTATTGACCACAGGAAAAGCCGACGCGGCATTGGCGGCATCCCTATTTCATTACAAGGAATTAGAAATTGGAGAACTAAAAAATTATCTAAATGAAAAAGGGATAAGTGTGGAAATGAGGTAATATCGTGAGTGCTATCAAAAATGATTGGCTAGATGCCATTAGTAATGAATTTAAGAAACCCTATTATGCGGATTTATATCGATTTGTTAAATCTGAGTATTCCCAACATATTATTTATCCTAATTTTGAAGATATATTTAATGCTTTTCATCTTACACCCCTTAGTAAAGTAAAGGTCGTTATCCTTGGCCAGGATCCTTATCATAATATTGGTCAGGCACATGGTTTATGTTTTTCAGTAAAACCAGACGTAACTATACCCCCTTCTCTAGTTAATATCTATAAGGAATTGCATGATGATTTGGGATGTTATATACCAAATAACGGCTATCTAGAAAAATGGGCTAGGCAAGGTGTTTTATTATTAAATACTGTACTTACGGTTCGTGCTCATCAAGCAAATTCCCACCAGGGGAGAGGTTGGGAACAGTTTACTGATGCAGTAATTCAAGCGGTAAATGCACAGAAGCGGCCAATTGTATTCCTCCTTTGGGGAAGGCCAGCACAATCGAAAAAGAAAATGTTAAATAATCCACAGCATTTAATCCTTGAAGCGCCACATCCAAGTCCGCTGTCTGCCTACCGTGGTTTCTTTGGTAGTAAGCCCTTTAGTAAAACCAATGATTTTCTTGTTCGTAACAGACTGGAGCCGATTGATTGGCAGATTGATAATGTTTAAATAATTACATAAAGCTATTATTAAACAGAAAGGTGCTGCGCATTAATGCGACAGCACCATTTAATATTTCTTTATTATAATCAATTTAATGTTAAGCCTATTTGCTTATAGTTCTTCTTGCACTTTTGCTTCTGGTTCGGTCGCAATAAAATCGAATGATACATTTCTATAATAGTAGCGGACGAATAGAAAACCAAGTAGTAGGACAGCAGTAACTAGTAGCCCTCCCTCTGGTCCGAATTCACCACCATTTATAAGATTGTTGGACTCATAGCTAGTGGTAAGAATACCGGTTGTATTGGTTCCACTCACCTTAAAACCAAATACATTGCCTTGGAAGTAGTTCCAGGTGATGTGGTATCCGATACCCATCCAGATATTGCCCGATTTAAGAAAGCAATAGGAGAACAGGATACCGAACAATGCTAAATTAACCAATGGTAGTAGACCAATCCCTGGGTTGGCTCCATGCATGATAGCAAAGAGTATAGAAGAAATAAGTACGATTGCAGGTATATTTCTTGTCTGTCGTAAAGTAGCCATCACGTAACCGCGTCCAAAGATTTCTTCTGCAAATCCTACCAAGGTGAAAATTACTAGGTAGATGATTGTATCAGAAGAAAAATGCGGTTTCCAAGTTGCTACCACAGCATTATCCGTTAACAGCAAGGCAGCGAATACTAAAGTAATAGATACTATACCAAATAGTAAGCCAGTAACAAATTCCTTACTATGCTTCTTGAAAGGAGTAAGTCCCATGTTAGATAAGGGGCGTTTTATTACATATTTCCAAGCAATGATAGGTGTAAACATTAATACTAATTCCTGAATAATCATCAGTATTGGCATCAATAAATCATTAACATAAGGTTCTATTTCGATGTTTTCCATGGGATTTGAATTAAAATTCCCGTTAGAAAGTATAATCAATGTAGTTATGATTCCAGCTATAGCACTCAGTATAAATAAAACAGCAAAGAATACGCCAAGTACGGCTGCAATTTTCCAACCGGAACGTACTTTTCCTTCCTTATTTTTAAACATAATTACTACCAACCCTTCATTTTGTATTTATTTTATCTTTTGTTCATATTTTTAACAGCGGTAGAAAGCATTAGTTTTATACGGTTTAGTTGATTTACTTCACTAGCCCCTGGATCATAATCTATAGCTACGATATTTGCTTCCGGGTGCTGTCTTCGAATTTCTTTGATAACTCCTTTACCTACAATATGGTTAGGCAAGCAGGCAAATGGCTGAGTACATACAATGTTATTCACTCCAGAATGGATTAATTCCATCATTTCTCCAGTTAAGAACCATCCTTCTCCTGTCTGATTACCTATGGATACGATAGGCTCTGCATAATCCGCTAAAGTTTTGATCGGAACTGGAGGAGTGAAGCGTTTGCTCTTTGCCAGTGCGGTTTTGGCTTCCTTACGAAGTTGCTCTAATGCCCAGATGACAGTATTAGCGATTCGAGCAGTAGATTTTTTCTTACCTAAGTATCTCGCTTTAAAGTTACTGTTATAGGCACTATACATAAAGAAGTCTAGAAGATCAGGAACAACCGCTTCGGCGCCTTCTGCTTCTAATAGTTCAACCAGATAATTGTTGGCTGAAGGAAGGAATTTAACTAAAATCTCCCCAACCACACCAACCTTTGGTTTCTTTAGATCTTCATGTAATGGAAGGTTATCAAAATCATTTACGATTCCCCGGATGTTCTTCTTATATTGCCTCCAACTTGCACCATTTTGAATGCTCTTAATGCATATATCACGCCATTTCCTATGGAGCTCATTGGCAGAACCAGGAACCTTTTCATAGGGTCTTGTTCTGTAAAGTACACGCATAAAGACATCGCCATAGACCAAGGCTTGCATAGCAGTAATTAATAGTTTTGGTGTTACCTTAAATCCAGGGTTCTTCTCAAGCCCTGAGGCATTAAGAGAGATAACCGGGATATGTGCCATTCCTGCATTCTCCAAAGCTCGGCGAATAAAACCGATGTAGTTGGTAGCACGGCAGCCACCACCGGTCTGGGTTATCATTACGGCAACCTTATTCACATCAAATTTGCCAGAAAGTAAGGCATCCATAATTTGCCCGACAACCATTAGGGAAGGGTAGCAGGCATCGTTATTAACGTATTGCAAACCAACATCAACGGACTTGCGATTATCGTTTGGAAGAACGACAACATTATAGCCACCCGTTTTAAGGGCGGGTTCTAATAGGTCAAAATGAATTGGCGACATCTGCGGAGCAAGTATAGTATAGTTTTCTTTCATTTCTTCAGTAAAGATTACTCTATGATGAGCTGCATCCGCAAGATGGGGCTCAATATGCTTTGTTTCTCGCTCCCTAATTGCAGATAGTAGGGATCGTATACGTATTCTAGCAGCACCGAGATTGTTTACCTCATCTATCTTTAATACTGTATAAATTTTATCGGATTTTACTAAAATATCTCGCACCTGATCAGTTGTAACCGCATCCAATCCGCATCCAAAAGAATTTAGCTGAATTAATTCCAAATTCGATTGCGTACGAACATAGGAGGCAGCAGCATATAGCCTTGAATGATACATCCACTGATCCACGACTATTGTTGGGCGATCAACCTTGCCTAAGTGAGAGACTGAGTCTTCCGTTAATACAGCAACACCGAAGGAGTTAATTAACTCAGGGATACCATGGTTGATTTCTGGATCTATGTGGTATGGGCGTCCTGCAAGAACAATACCTTTTTTTCCAGAGGCTTTTAGATAGGATAGGGTGTCCTCACCTTTTTTGCTGATATCATCCCTGGCAGCAGCAAGTTCTTTCCAGGCAGCATCAAAAGCTTTTAGAATTTCGCCTTTCGTGAATTCCTTCTCTGTAAAGAGTTCAACCAAACGAGTACTTAATATTTTATCATTTTCAAAGGACATAAAAGGGTTCTCAAAAATAATCTCCGGATCCCTCAATTCCTCCATATTATTCTTAATGTTTTCAGGATAGGAAGTAACGATAGGGCAATTATAATGATTATTTGCACCATCAATTTCTTTTCTTTCATAAGGAATGCTTGGATAAAAAATGTATTTTACACCCTGATTCAATAGCCATTTAATATGGCCATGAACAAGCTTAGCAGGGTAGCATTCAGATTCACTTGGGATTGATTCAATACCAAGTTCGTATATCTTATGGCTTGATGCAGGGGATAATATTATTCGGTAACCTAATTTAGTAAAGAATGTATGCCAGAAAGGATAATTCTCATACATATTAAGAACTCTTGGTATTCCAACGGTTCCTCTTGTGGCTTCCTCCTCAGTCAGAGAAGGGTAGGAGAAGAAGCGTTTCATTTTAAAATCATATAGGTTTGGAATTCGATCTGCATTCTTTTCTTTACCAATTCCCCGTTCACAACGGTTGCCAGTGATGAAACGTCTACCACCGGTAAATTTATTAATCGTTAATAAGCAGTTGTTAGTACAACGTCCACATCGTGCTATAGACGTTTCGTACTTCAATTCATTAATTTGATCAATGGAAAGCATAGTGCTTTCTTCTCCATTGTAATGGTCCCTTGCAATCAGAGCAGCACCAAAGGCACCCATGATACCGGCAATATCCGGACGAACTGCCTCAATACCGGAAATCATTTCAAAACTACGCAATACTGCATCGTTATAGAAGGTACCACCCTGTACAACCATTCTTTTTCCTAGGTCCGACGGTTTTGTTAGCTTAATTACCTTAAATAAGGCATTCTTTATAACGGAATAAGCCAGACCAGAAGAGATATCGGCTACAGTTGCTCCTTCCTTTTGCGCTTGCTTTACTTTAGAATTCATAAATACGGTACATCTGCTTCCAAGATCAATAGGATTCTTAGCAAATAAAGCTACTTTAGCGAAATCTTCTACTTTGTAATTCAAGGATTTTGCAAAGGTCTCAATAAAGGAACCGCAGCCAGAGGAGCAGGCTTCGTTTAAAAGCACATTATCCACGGTGTTATTCTTAATCATAATACATTTCATGTCTTGACCACCGATATCCAGGATACAGTCTACCTCTGGGTCAAAGAAGGCAGCAGCATGATAATGCGCCACAGTCTCAACCTCTCCTTCATCCAATACTAAGGCAGCTTTTACTAAAGCTTCTCCGTAACCGGTAGAGCAGGAGCGCACGATTTTAGCATTCTCAGGAAGTATCTCATATATCTCCTTAATAGAGCGGATAGCAGTTTTTAATGGACTGCCATTGTTGTTACTATAAAAAGAATACAACAAGGTACCATCTTCTCCTACTACGGCTACTTTGGTTGTTGTTGAACCGGCATCAATTCCGAGAAAACAATTTCCTTCATATTCAGCCAGGTTACCTTTCTTCACAGTATGCATTGCATGTCTTTTCTTAAAAGCCTCGTATTCTGCTTCGTCATTGAATAAAGGCTCCATTCTATGTACTTCAAAATCCATCTTAATTCCCTGGGATAATTTATTATGCAAAGAGGAGATTTTTGTTGTGATTTCCGGATCAGAATTCATCGCGGCACCAATCGCTGCGAATAGATGGGAATGTTCTGGAGCAATAACCTGCTCCTCACTAAGTTTTAAAGTGCGGATGAACGCTTTCTTTAGTTCGGTTAAGAAATGTAAGGGTCCTCCCAAGAATGCAACATTTCCACGAATTGGCTTACCACAAGCAAGTCCGCTTATAGTCTGGTTTACAACAGCTTGGAAAACAGAGATTGATAAGTCAGGCTTAGTTGCACCCTCATTGATTAAGGGTTGAATATCCGACTTAGCAAATACACCACATCTAGCTGCTATAGGATAAATCGTTTGATAGCTCTTTGCATATTCATTTAAACCAGCAGCGTCTGTATTTAATAAACTTGCCATCTGATCAATAAAGGAGCCTGTACCGCCGGCACATATTCCGTTCATTCTTTGCTCAATCCCGTTGGTAAAGTAGATTATTTTCGCATCTTCTCCACCCAGTTCGATAGCAACATCGGTATGAGGGGCATAATCTTCAAGAGCCGTGGAAACTGCGATAACCTCTTGTACAAAGGGAACGCCCATGTTCTTCGAGATTGATAAGCCACCGGAACCGGTAATAACAGGAGCAACATTTAAGTCACCTAAAGCATCCAGTGCTTTTTTCATTAGGTCAGCTAAGGTCTCCTGAATATTGGCGAAATGCCGTGCATAATCGGAGAATAAAATTTCTCCTTCCTTATTTATAATAACTATTTTTACGGTAGTAGAACCAATGTCTATACCTAACATTTTATTCATCATATTTTATATCTCCTTAATATGAAAAGCTAAAACCCAGTTCTAAATATTATACGATACATAATCTTGAAGTTCAACATTTTAATTGTTATAAAACAAGTAGTACAATTAAAAATAAATTAAAAAATAATTAATTTTATGTATATATTATGTAAATTAGTAGAAAATGTGATTGAATTTAATGGAAAATATTACAAATTATCTGTTGTATTGACTTTTTACGACTTTGTAATACGAACATTTTGTCTATCTATAATAGAAAAGTCCTATAATGAACAAAACATCAAATTAAATATATTATGGAATGAATGTAATTATGATACAGTTTTAAAAAATGGTTTAGAATAATACTTTAATAGAACGAATCCCTTATTGAGTGAATATAATATAGAAAAAGCTAGGCGCTCGTTCCTAGGGAGGAGAATAGACATGTATTGTATAGGATATGCAATAAAGAAAGGCGATACCTTGTATAGCATTAGTAGGCAGTTTAACGTTCCAATTGATATGCTTATGGATGCAAATCCACTAGTCAATGTATATAACTTGCAGGTAGGTGAGATTATCTGTATCCCTGTAAGCGTACCACATAACAATTATACGCATAATACTACTTATTTGGTCGAAGAAGAAGATACCCTTGGAAGTATATTAGAGAAGAAT
>JAAYSQ010000126.1 GCA_012523925.1 Clostridiales bacterium | reverse complement strand
GTAATGAAAACCAATTGTTAATTGAGAGTTATTTATAAATGTCCATACAGCTATTACAAAAATCAATATTTTTGAGATTATGGATCATTTAACGCATAAGGCATATTATAATAAGGAGGATTAGTATTATGAAAAAGAAATTTATCTTAGAGGGTTTGGGATGCGCTAACTGTGCTGCAAAAATGGAAAAAGCAATTAATGAATTGGATGGTGTTAAGGAAGCGACAGTTAACTTTATTACCCAAAAGCTAGCTATCGAAGCTGAAGCTGAGGAAATGCCTGCAATTATAGAAGCTGCTGAGAAAATTGTTAAAAAAATAGAGCCAGATACAAATATGAAAAAGGCATAATAAAATAATATATAGAACAAGTAATTCAATTTATTATTTTTTTCATATGGTATGAATATGTGTTCATGTGTTCACATCATATGAAATGTTTAAAGTTTCAAAATTGATTCTCTAATCATAAAGAGCATATAGCATGTATGATTTATAATAAGATTATGTAAAAGTAGCACATGAGGGAGGTGCGACATGAAAAAACGTCTTAAACGGATTATTATAGGCGCCATACTGTTTGTTATAGCGATTATATTAAACATAAGGTTAGAATGGTTACCGATTGCTTTATATTTAATAAGCTATGTAATTGTAGGTGGAGATGTAGTTAAGAAGGCGATTAGAAATATATTTCGTGGAAAGGTCTTTGACGAAAATTTTCTAATGACAGTTGCTACCATTGGAGCTATGCTGATTGCAGAGTACCCAGAAGGTGTAGCTGTCATGTTGTTTTATCAAATAGGTGAGTTGTTTCAGGATCACGCTGTTGACAAATCCCGCAAATCAATAGCGAGCCTTATGGATATTCGGCCGGATTTTGCAAATGTTATGAGAGGTTCGGAGCACATTAAAGTAGATCCGGATGAAGTTCAGATTGGGGATATTATAGTAGTTAAAGCTGGAGAGAAGATTCCCCTAGATGGTAAGGTGATTGAGGGGACTTCTATGGTCGATACTTCCGCACTTACTGGTGAATCCGTTCCCCATGAAGTAGATGTCGGCAGTGATATTTTAAGTGGATGTATCAATATAAATGGAACGATAACAGCTGAGGTTACCAAGGAATATGAAGAATCAACTGTTAGCAAAATTCTTGATCTAGTTGAAAATGCAAGTAGTAAGAAATCACAGTCGGAGAAGTTTATTACGAGATTTGCGAGATATTATACACCGGTTGTAGTAATCATAGCAATAATTTTAGCAATTATTCCGCCACTTGTGATTAAAGAAGCAACCTTCAACGAATGGATTTACCGGGCTTTATCCTTCCTGGTTGTTTCTTGTCCTTGTGCTTTAGTAATATCCATTCCTTTAAGTTTCTTTGGTGGTATTGGTGGAGCATCAAAAAAGGGAGTCTTGGTTAAGGGAAGCAACCACTTAGAGGAACTGGCGAAAACGGAGATTATTGTATTTGATAAGACGGGAACATTAACAAAAGGCGTATTTAAGGTTCAAGAAATCCACGCAGAGGATATATCTAAGGATGAATTATTAGAGCTTACAGCTTACGCGGAAAGCTTTTCAAATCATCCCATATCGAATTCTTTAAAGCAAGCATATAATAAGGATATTGATAATAGACGTATCAGCGATATGGAGGAGATTTCCGGTCATGGTGTTATCGCAACTGTAGATGGCAAAAAAGTTATGGCGGGAAATGCGAAGCTTATGAATAAGATGAATATCCCCTACTATCGCGGTGAGATTGTTGGTACAGTGGTTCATGTAGCAGTTGATAATCGGTACGTTGGTTACATTATCATCGCTGATGAAGTAAAAGCTGATTCTAAGCAGGCAGTTAAAGAGCTTAAGAAAGCGAATATTAAGCATACCGTTATGCTAACTGGAGATATAGAAAATGTAGCGAAGAAGGTTGCTAAGGAACTTGGTATTGGTCAAGTGTATTCCGAACTGTTACCGGGAGACAAAGTTAAAAAGCTAGAAGAATTATTTAACAAGAAATCTCAAAAAGGTAGACTCGCTTTTGTTGGCGATGGTATCAATGATGCTCCTGTTCTAGCCCGCGCAGATATTGGAATTGCAATGGGAGGTCTGGGTTCTGATGCGGCGATTGAGGCAGCAGATATTGTAATAATGACGGATGAACCCTCTAAAATTGCTACTGCAATCAAGATATCAAAGAAGACCTTAGGAATTGCGAATCAGAATATAATACTAGCAATTGGTATTAAGGTAATCATACTGATATTAAGTGCACTAGGCATCACTACAATGTGGGCAGCAATCTTTGGAGATGTCGGTGTTACTATACTTGCGGTGTTAAATTCCTTCCGAGCGCTTAATGTGAAAAATCTATAATAAATTAAACTGGTATGTTTTTGCGGCGACTTAAATTATATTTACCATCAATATTAGCATTCAAATTTATACTGTTTTTAGAAATCGTGTCAAATAATTGACTCCTACAGGAAATAGTTAATATTCTTGTAGGAGTTTTTATTGTATATAATTTTAATTTTTAATCATTAATATCTATATCGTTGACTAGAATGGGTATAAGTGTAGATTGAATTAAATTATATTAATGGGGGTTTTGATATGGAGGAAGATGTAAAAATAGTACAAGAATATTACGACAGTGACGTACAACTAGAATGGAATAGGCTTGAGAAACACCCCTTTGAGTTTATTCTCACAACAAGAATGATGGATAAATACATAAAACCAGGTGATTATATTCTTGATATTGGTGGTGGACCGGGACGCTATTCGCTGCATTATGCTGAGAAAGGATGTAATGTAACTTTGGTTGATCTATCCTCTAGTAATGTTAAGTTTGCTCTAGAGAAAGCAACTGAGCAAAAGGTGTCTATCAAGGCAGTAGTAGGTGATGCGAGAGAGGTAGAAAGGATTGTTGAAGGGGAATATGATCATGTCTTTCTCATGGGGCCTATGTATCATTTGTTAGAAGAAAAGGATCGGATAAAAGCAATGAATGCGGCGTTGTCAATGCTTAAACCGGGAGGTCAGATATATGTCTCCTTTATTTTATTATTTGCTGGTATTATATATGAAATGAAATATATGCCTGAAATGCTATTGATGGAATCAGATGATGTTTTAAATACTATACTAGAAGATAAACCATATACCGGTGATGCCTTTACTAAAGCGTTCTTTATTCCACAAAAAGATATTATTCCATTTATGGAACAGTTCCCTATAGAGAAAATGCATTTATTCGGTCAGGAGTCGATTCTTGCACCTTGTGAAACTAATTTACTTGCTCAGTCACAACCTGTGATTGATAAATGTATTGATTTTGCAGAGAAGTTATGTGAAAGAGAAAGTTTTCTTAGTTATTCGGAGCATGCAATGTATATAGGAAGAAAATCATTGCCATAGCTCATACTATGCCTTAAAATATACATCGATTGGATTTTAGGAACGTAATAAATCGTAGGTAAAAATATAGCTATATTCTTTTACCAACGCTTTATATAAAATCAAAATGAAAGGAAGATATGATATGAAAAAAATGATCGTAATAAACAAATGTGTAATGGAGGGACACATAGAATAATAACATAACCCTCCAATATTAGGAGGAGCCCAGAATCGAACCACCATTGTCATTGCACACCGTCTCACCACGATCCGTAATGCAGATCGAATACTGCTCTTGGAAAATGGCGGTATTAAAGAGCAGGGAGGCCATGAAGAACTTATGATCCTTAATGGAAGTTATGCACATCTTTATCAGTCTTAGAAGAAACATAAAGTTTATTAAAGGTGAAGATGAAACAAGTGTATCGAGGATGTAATTGAGCACTTAAAGTACAATCCAATATAGAGATAAAGAAGGAGATGGGTAAACCATCTCCTTTATAAATCATTTTAACTATCATATTCATTGTTTGCCATATAAATATCGAGTAAAATCAATATATTATTTACTATACTACATTTTCGAGAGGAAATTTCTATTATTAAGTGTTATTATATCATGTGTATCCTATGCTTGACCAGTGGTTTGCTTTTTACCATAGGAGGACCAATATTATTCATAATGATTATTATAGGGCTTTTAAAGTCAATAAGTATGACCGGAATTGACGAAATTGACCGATTCTTTAGATTTATCATTACGATATAAGTGGATGAGTTTGATTTTTGTGGATAACTTAGCGATTAAATGAGTTGAACGTTGATGATTATCAGAGAAATATCCCATGATTCTAGAAGGTAATGGATACCTATATTTAAGTTCATGGTATTTAGATTTACCCGCTACCGAGGAAAAGATAAAGGTCTTAACCCTTAATATTGCCAATGAGTATGAACTGTACGTTGGAAAAGACCTTATGACTCTTGACCATTTAAAAACATTAATAATTAACTTTGCACCGTAAGTGTTTTAAGCCGGTGGATACAATAGTTTATTCCCATGCAAATCTGATCCGCCATTGACATAACGATATTCAACCGAGTTGTCTGAAGAAGCATCTGATCGAGAAATCCAGAAAAATTTACGATACCTGTGATAAAGACGTCACCCACAGCGGGGAGATCCTTATCTACACCTGCTCCAGGCTTTAAAGGACCGACACCCAATGTAATATAACCAATATGATTTGATTTACCTAAAGAGGCATCAATTGCAATGATAAAGGCGTCTTCATGTACTATATTTATCATTTCGATGGTGTCTTTTAGATTTTTAGCATGAACGGGCTCTTCTAAAGTTCCATAGATATAAAAATTCTGTAGCGTCTTAAACTTTGATAGTTTATATCCGATAATGGGACCAAGACAATCTCCGGTAGCGCGGTCGGAACCAATACATAAGAATACAATAGTCCTATTAGATAGAACATGTTCTTGCATTAATTCACATAGCATCTTGCCCAGTTCGTATGCAGTATTTTTCTCTGCGGAATTAAAATATGCAATTCTATTTTTCTTTTTAATAAAAAATCCCATATTACCTCCAAATATATGAATGTAATGAAATTGACTATTAGAATTCAAGTTAAGTATTACCAGAAATAATAAAAATAGACATAAATTATATCTTCTATCTATAAAAGTACCTGCATTTTCAGGCTTTTTTCGAGCCATACAAGTAAAATAATTGCATAAGATTTGTGAAAAATAACGAAACCACATGATTTTCACAGAAAAGAGAAGAAAAGTTATTTGTAGATGGTAACTAGATATGACAAAAAGCATGTCCACATTATGCTATGATTATTTAACATTAGCGAGCATAAGGCTTATACATAACTAATAAAGTTTATATAAGGTAATCAAATAAATTGATCAATGAACTTATTTGATTGGATATTAGTTTTTATAGAATCCAGTATGGGATAGGAGCGAGTCATATGATAGAAACGATATATAGCAATGAAAATGGGGCGGGAAATTCTACGAATAGAGTGCAGCCAATGTTTAAAATGCCAAAGAATATTCGTCAGGTCGGAAAAGTGAGTGGTAAAAGAAAAATCTATATAGAAGATTATGTAATGACCTTCATAAAACAGTTGGCCGGAGAGGATTACTCCCAGTGCAAAGTAGCGGTTCTAATCGGTCAGTACATAAAGGTAGAGAACACTCGCAATCTATTTATCTCTGGAGCCATCGAAGTAGAAGATATTGATACAAGTGAAGATATCATATTCTCCAATGATACTTGGACTCATATTTATGAGATGATAAAAAAATATTTTGTTGATATGGAGATAGTAGGATGGTATTTAGGTGGGCCAGGGTATTTACTAGAAGATGAGGATAAAATACTAAAAGCCCATATCGATAATTTTGCTGGACAAGATAAGACACTTCTTACTTATGATAATATAGAAAAGGAAGAAGCTTTCCTGATATTTGAAAATAACCGT
This sequence comes from Clostridiales bacterium, assembly GCA_012523925.1. Lineage (GTDB taxonomy): Bacteria > Bacillota > Clostridia > Lachnospirales > Lachnospiraceae > Mobilitalea. The sequence goes on along the minus strand of JAAYSQ010000126.1, from coordinate 1,161 downwards.
CTGGTAAAAAAAGATGGGTATTATGTATATTATGAAAAGAATGAAGAAATGCAGACCTATATGGTGGAGCATAAGAACGTCCAGAAAGAGGAAGAGAATTACGAAGATCGTGTAACTAAAGAAATAAGAAATGTTATTCAGAATAAGAAAAGTATCCCTCAGGATGATAACAAAGGAATCACAAGATTAATGTATACAGCTGGGACCTTATTGGCAGTTATCGTGCTGATTGTTGGTGCTGCTATGCTAAATAATTATGAGCAGATGAAGAATATGCAGGATACATTAAATGTGTTAACGCAGAATTTAAGTAATGATGATACCAAGGTTACTTCTTCGCAAGGTGCAAAGAACAAAGTAGAGGATGTTCAGGCTGAGGATACAAAGAAGACTATTAATGAACTTGAAACATCTGAAGGTAGTCTGGATGTGGAATATGTACCTGGTGATGTAGAGCCATTGGAAGAGGTAGAGGAAGTCGATAATATCGAAACGCCTGGAGATAAGACTGCAGAGAATAATCTCAAGAAAGATGACGAGGTCGTGGTGGATGATATTGAAGAAGAGCAACCAGCACAGGAAGTTGTTCAACAGGAAGTAAAATATTATACCGTACAAATTGGTGATACCTTAGCCGGAATAAGTTTTAAATTATATAATTCTGCAAACTACATAACTAAAATTATGGAACTTAATAATATAGAAAATGAGGATGTTATATTTGCGGGACAACGTTTGATTGTTCCTTAAAATGTTATTAGTCTGCCAAGGAATCTTTCCTTAAAAATGTTGCAGAGCGTAGCCATGAGCCGTTCTGCAATATTTTTTTGTTATGGGAGTAATAGGCATTTATAAGCATTTTATAAAAAAAAGATGCCATTCCTATGCAAATGAGGTATAATTATTTTAAAATATTCTGCAATGGGAGTAAACTATGGCAAAGGAAATCGAAGGTCAAACTTTAAGGGAATACGGCAATCGAAGAAAAAGATATCGAAGAATTAGAAATACCATAATTGGTATGCTTCTCGTTGCAATTATAGTGGTTGTAGGGATATATCTATATCTACTTTATAATAAGGACTATCAAAGCTATGAAGTTATAAGTTCACAAGCGGTAACGGGAGCAAGTGGGAATGGATATCTTATCTATAACGGTGG
>JAAYSQ010000125.1 GCA_012523925.1 Clostridiales bacterium | reverse complement strand
CAAACAAAAAGTTTGGCATGCAGACAATGGATGATGCGATCTTTGATTTATACCTAAGAAGAAAAATAGATGCAAAACAGGCGATGAATTTTGCGCAAGATCCTATTGCTTTAGAGCGGAAGCTATTCTAGAGAGGATAGGATGAAAACCATGTTTTTATCCAGCAAGTTTTGTGCAGTGACACGAAATTTTGATTATGCGCATGGTTTTACAAAGCAGGTATTTATCTCTATACGAGATATGTAATTGATGCGCTAGAATGGAGAGAATGATGGCAAGTTTTTCCTATAAGATAATCGATAAAAACGGGAAAGAGAAAAAGGGAACGATGGAGGCTGCTACAGAGGAAAAGGTGGTTGCAGTCTTACGATCCGAGGGATATATCCCGATCTCTGTTACACCCCAGAATATATTAACGAAGGATATTAATATCACAATTGGGCATCCGGTAAAGCCAAGAGAATTCAGTATATTCTGCAGGCAATTTGTTAGTATACTATCAGCAGGAGTGTCCTTGATAAATGCATTGGACATGCTTCGAGAACAGACGGAGAATAAAGCTTTATCTCAAGCAATCAAGAATGTTCAGACTTCGGTAGAAAAGGGAGAAACCTTGGCTGGAGCCATGCGCTTAGAAGGTAAGATATTTCCAACCTTACTAATTCAAATGGTAGAAGCTGGAGAAATATCCGGTAATCTTGAGATTGCATTTGACCGTATGGCAACTCACTTTGAAAAGGATGCCAAGATAAAAGCCCAAGTTAAAAAGGCGATGATTTATCCAATGATTGTCGGTATTGTGGCTTTAGGAGTAATCTTCCTTATGATGGTTGTTGTTATACCTAATTTCATGTTGATGTTTGACGGAATGGATATAGCGATGCCAAAGCTGACACAGCGAGTACTTAATATCAGCGAATTTGTACAAGAGTGGTGGTATCTAATTATTGGTTTGATCCTTCTCTTTATCGCAGGATTACAATTATTTAAGCGTACCGAAACTGGTAGAATGTTATTTGGTAAATTAGGTTTATCCATGCCCCTGTTCGGTAAGTTAACGGTGAAATCCGTATCCACCCGCTTCGCTAGAACTTTAAGTACGCTATTGGCAGCAGGTATACCGATGATTGATGCTATTGGAATTACCAGTAGAACCATGGATAATATGGTGGTAAGAAAGGCACTTCTGGATGCAAAGGAAGACGTAGCTAAGGGGATATCCTTATCGGTACCGTTAAAAAGAAGTGGAATATTCCCGCCCATGGTCTGGCATATGACAAAGATTGGAGAGGAAACAGGTAATATCGAGAGTATGCTTGATAAGGTAGCAGATTACTACGACGAAGAGGTGGAAGTCACAACCCAATCCCTCATGGCCGTTATGGAACCGGTTATCATCGTCGTACTTGCCCTTGTCGTTGGGGTCTTAATCATGGCAATCATGCAGCCAATGATGTCCATGTACGATGGTATGGGAAGTATAAGTAGTATATAATCGTTGGCAAAACCAACGTTCTATATAGATCTATACTTTGCAGCTAAATAGCTGTAAAGATAAAAAAATTATAAAAAAGAAGGAGAATAAGTATGGAAAGGAATAGTAAGAAAAAAGTACTTAACAACAAAGGTTTTTCGCTAGTTGAACTCATTGTAGTAATCGCCATTATGGCAGTTTTAGCAGGTGTAGCTGCACCGCAGGTAATTAAATATATCGAT
>JAAYSQ010000124.1 GCA_012523925.1 Clostridiales bacterium | reverse complement strand
ATTTATTGTTTTTTATCATTTCTGTTGATTTATACCACCTAAAGTTGGACTTAGAATCAAAAGCAAGATCAACTTTTGATACTTCAATTAATTACTACTAATTCATCCCTTAGCGATTTAAAGAAAACTTAATTATATTCTATAATACCTTCCTGAAACAATTTATATGCCACTTCATATTACTTTAGCATAAAAAAGTATAGGAAAGCAAATCGTCTTCTTAAAAAAAGTTTTTATAGTTTGCGTACATAGTAATTTTTCATTGACTGTGTAATAGCTCCAGCGAGTTCGAGCCTTAATAGAATTTCCATAAGTTCATCAAGTGGTTGTTCAGTCTGGCAGGAAATGAACTCCATATGCATCGGTTCAATTCCGATAAGGTCATATACCTGCTTCTCCTTTGAATTAAGAGACATATGTAACCCATTTTCTTTTCTATTTTGAGGGGTGTTTTTATAATTTATAAACAAGTCCTCCAGAATGTCCTGAGGAGATGTAACCGGCTTTGCTCCCATTTTGATTAAATTATTACATCCACTGCTAAGCCTATCAGAAATTCTTCCGGGTAAGGCGTAAATCTCTTTGCCCTGGTCCAAACCCATATCCACTGTGATCAAAGACCCACTTTTCTCCTTTGCTTCGATTACAAGAACACCATCGCTAAGACCACTAATAATTCGATTACGCATTGGGAAATTTCCAGCATAAGGCTGTACACCAGGTCCATACTCCGAGATTATTGCTCCTTCATCTTGAATCTCCATATAAAGATTGATATTCTCTTTAGGATAGCATATATCAATCCCACATCCAAGTACTGCACAGGTAATGCCACTCGCCTCCAAAGCCCCCATATGTGCATAAGAATCAATACCTCTCGCCATTCCGCTAAGAATAATAACGCCCTCAGATGCAAGTGCTTTTGACATATATCTTGTAGTTTCTTTTCCATAAGGAGTACATTCTCTCGCTCCAACGATTGCAATGGCCTTTCTAGCCTTATCTGGTAGCCTACCTTTTACAAATAGGGCAAAAGGCGGATTATAGATCTCTCGTAATTTATCCGGATATTCTTTATCTTCTTTCGTAATAAATTGGATTCCTCGTTCCAATAATCTACCATAATTCTTAGAGATTTTTTCTTTATCCTTACTTTGTATTATATTATCCAGATCAGATTTCATAAATCGGACAGTTCGATCCATTTTCGCCTTTGCAATTACATTTCCCAAGGCATTCCTAGACGCTTTAAACACTTCCTCTGCATTTCCAAAAATATCAAGAAGTAGCTCTATTTTTTTAGGCCCAATATTCGTTATATTGCTTATCCAATAATTATATTCTTGCCTCGTCATTCCTTTACCTCCCATTATTCACCCCAGTACTTTTGATCCAGACTTCGATAACAAATGGCTTCGCTAATATGCTTCCCTTTAATCCGCTCGCTCTGGTCAAGATCTGCAATTGTCCTTGCGCATTTGAGAATGCGATGGTAGGCTCTTGCACTAAGATTCATTTTAATAAATGCTTGTTCCAGTAGTGTCTGTTCCTTTTGGTCCAGCTTACAATATTTCTTGATTGTACGAGGTGTTAACTGGGAATTAAAATAGATCTTGGTATTCTTATAGCGCTCAATTTGCATTTGCCTGGCAATGTTTACTCTCCTTCGAATTTGCTCAGAGGACTCTTCCTCAGTTTTCCCTTCTAATTCCTTGTAATTCATCTGCAAAGCTTCAATACAGATATCAAAGCGGTCCAATAATGGTTGCGATATTCGATTAAGATATCGCTTTACTTGATTGACCGAACAATTACATTGATTTCGATCAGGATAGTACCCGCAATTGCAAGGATTCATAGCAGCAACCAACATAAACCCAGCAGGATAACGAAAGGTTGCATGTAACCTGGCGATGGTTACCATTTTATCCTCTAGGGGCTGACGTAGTACTTCTATCGTATTCTTTTGAAATTCAGGAAGTTCATCAAGAAAAAGGACGCCCTGATGGGCAAGACTTATCTCTCCTGGTCTAGGAATGCGTCCTCCACCGACCAGCGCAGAGGTGGTAATAGTATGATGTGGCGACCGGAATGGTCGCTGCAAGATTAATCCCCGGTTGTCTAGCAATCCAGAGATGCTATAAATTTTTGATATTTCCATGCTTTCCTCAAAAGAAAGTTCCGGCATAATGGTTGGTATTCTTCTCGCAAGCATAGTTTTACCTGAACCAGGAGGGCCAATCATTAAGATATTGTGCATCCCAGAGACCGCTATTTCAATTGCCCTTTTTGCAGCTTTCTGCCCTGCTACATCAGAGAAATCAATCCCATCCTCCTGGTTTTTTGTTTGCAGTAATGCATCGACATCCACGGTTTCTGGAACAAAGTCCGAATCTTCACGAAGCAAATCCACTGCCTCAAGCAATGTAGAAACACCATAGGTCTTAATATTTCCAACGACTGCTCCTTCCTTAGCATTTTCCCTTGGAACGATGCATTTAGAAAAGCCTTTCTGCTGTGCGGAGTAGACAATTGGCAGGACACCATTTACTTTCCGTATGGATCCATCGAGGCTGAGTTCGCCGATAATGAGAACATTTTTGAGATTTTCCTCTTGTAGAAACCCAAGAGCTGTCAGAATAGCGATTGCGACTGGCAGGTCAAAAGCTGTCCCTTCCTTACGGATATCTGCTGGAGAAAGATTAACGGTAATCCGCTTCGCTGGTAGACGGAAACCAGAATTCTTTAGAGCGATTTTCACTCGCTCCCTGGCCTCCTTTACCTCAGATCCCAGATAACCGACCATATCAAATATCGGAAGACCATCGCTTACATCGGCTTCGACAGACACAATTAGCCCATCAATTCCGTGAATCGTTGCGCTATACGCTTTACTGAACATAGATATTACTCCTTCCCTATCTCTCCATAGCAGAAGGAATCATTTGCTTAAATGTAGTATAGCAAAGAGCAGGATATCTAGCAAGAATAAATGTAAATAAAAGGCGTATTACATATGAATTTGTAAATTTTAATACTTACACATGAAGCTCAAATAATTTGTTAGGGAACATCAAAAATTTTCCTTCCCTGCTCCTTAGCGAAATGAATTTGATTAAAATACTTCTTTGCATTTTCTACATCGCCATATACTTTCCAATACCCCTGGAATCTATAATTTTTCCCTCTATTTTTAATAAACCCTATCACGTCCTCTATTGGATAACCTAGAATAATACCAATTTCGTGAGGGAATTCAGTCCTTTTCTCTCTATAATCCTGATACCGTTGTGATAAACAATTAAGAGTATTGTTTACCAAATCTCCATCAAGGCAATAACCATACTCAGATAAAAACCTTCTATTCTCATAATGATTTAATAATTCGGCTAACTGACTTGGCTGATATAGGATTAGAAATAGCATTCTTTCATTTTCATATAATATCGACAGCTCACAATCAAAGCTCGTAATAACTCCATGGAAATATTCTAATAATGCAAACTGATTTTCTATCTTTCTTTTATAAATGGTAATGGTGTTTGCTGGCTTTACACAAAGCAGTACTGGCATACAGTGTTCCGCAAGAAGGCGCATTACATACGCTTTGTCACTTTGCTTCCTACTTTTGTCACTTTGATTGTTACCTATTAAATATAAGCTTTCTTTCATCACGTCGAACTCCTAACTTTTAATTATTGTTAGGATTTGTATTAATAGATATTAATACAGCAGGAAATTTTTAAAACTTTCTATAATTTTTATCAGTATTGAAATTAATAACGTATAATATTCGGTATTTAGGTTTATTAATAATAATTGACAAAGTATAATGTGAATAATACAATATGGTTAATTATAAGAAATCATAGATAAATAGTGGCAAGCTCACAGTGTAAGTGTCCACCGGCAGGAGGCTCTTGCAATAGTGATAAATCTTTATTAAGGAGGATATACCTTATGCATAAGAAAGAAGTAAAGCCCGGTATCTATTCCGTAGGCGTTGTTGACTGGAATCTTCGAAGTTTTCATGGTTACCCGATTCATAAGGGTACAACCTATAATGCATATCTAATTGTAGATGACAAGATTGCTTTAATCGATACAGTAAAAGCAAACTTTGCAGAGGAACTTCTTGATCGTATCTCTGCAATTATTGATCCATCAAAGATTGATTATGTAATTTCCAACCATGTAGAGATGGATCACTCTGGTTCCATACCTGCTATTATGAATGTAGCTAAAAACGCAGAGTTGATTACTTCTGCACCGAACGGTTTGAGGGGCCTAATTGCTCACTATGGTGCTGATTTTCCTTATCGCGAAGTAAAGGCTGGCGATAGCATATCCTTAGGTAAGCGAACATTAACTTTTATAGGGACACCTATGCTTCATTGGCCTGATAATATGCTTACTTACTGTCCAGAAGAGAAAATCCTATTTTCCAACGATGCCTTTGGTCAACACCATACATCGAATTTTATATTTGATGATGAAATTGATCTTCCAACAGCCCTTTACGATGCACAAGGTTATTATGCCAATATCCTATTCCCCTTTGGATCACAAGCAAAGAAAGCCTTGTCTGCTGTAGGAGGTTTGGATTTTGAAATCATCGCCCCAAGCCATGGTATCCTATGGAGAAGCCATATTAAAGACATAATTGCAAAATATCAGCAATGGGCCGGTGGTGAAATGGATGATACTGCTCTAGTAATCTATGATACTATGTGGAAATCCACAGAAAAAATAGCTCGCAGAATTGTGGAAGGTTTTGCCAAGCGTGGTACAAGAGCAATAATGTATGATTTGAGCGTATCAGAACTATCTGATATTATGACCGAGGTGTTGACAGCTCGATACCTTGCTATTGGATCCCCTACTTTAGATAATACGATTACCCCTCGCGTTGGGGCGCTACTGACCTATATGAAAGGACTCTCTCCGAAAGGGAAGAAAGGATTTGCCTTTGGTTCCTACGGCTGGGGTGGACAAAGTGTCGACATATTGAACAAAGAATTAACTGACATTGGAGTGGAGGTTATATTAGATCCAGTGAAGATTAAATATATTCCTACAAAGGAGCAATTGGAGGAAATCGAGAATAAAGTAGCAGCCATTGAATAATAGAGAGAATCTCATTAAACCATTTTTGTATCACTTTAAGTTAAGTAAATGAATGTGCAAATTTACAAAGCTAATTTTATAGATGAAATTTGATACCCTAATTTTAATAGATAATCAGTTAATAGATCAAGGATGAAAATTATATTTGAATCCTTGATCTTTTATTTATAGAATTCTATTTCACCGAGTTTACTTATTATAATAAGAAGTGAGACATTATAGGCTTTGTAGCATATAATAAACCAAGATAATAGATAAATACCCAGTCAAAAGTTGGGTAAAGGAGGGGTAGTATGCGTATTTGCGAGCTTAGAGAGAAAGAAGTAATTAATTGTAGAGATTGCATGCGTCTTGGTTATGTCTGTGATATTGAATTCGATATTTGTACTGGGTGTATTACCCATATAATAGTACCTGGTCCAGCCAAAGTATGGGGCATTCTAGGCAGAGATCATGAATATGTAATCAAGAGTTGTGATATTAAGCAAATAGGTGTTGACATTATTCTGGTAGATATTGATGCAGAGAAATGTTTAATTAAATGTATTTGACAGATAATTGGAAATTTTCTTATATTTTGTAATTTATCCTTGACCAATTCTGAAAACTTCAATATAATCATATTGAAGTGTAACGATATTACATGAGTTATACAGTCGAGGAGGATTTTTAATATGAAGTGTCCATTTTGCGGCAATGATAATACAAGAGTCATCGATTCTAGGCCTGCTAACGATAATAATTCAATTAGAAGAAGGCGCCAATGCGATGATTGTAAAAGAAGATTTACTACATACGAAAAAGTGGAAACCATTCCACTTGTGGTTATAAAGAAGGATAATAATCGGGAGTCTTACGACCGTTCTAAGATAGAATCAGGAGTGTTTCGTTCCTGCCATAAAAGGCCTATTTCTGTAGATCAGATAACTAAAGTCGTCGATGAGATTGAAACTCAGATTTTCAATCTTGAAGACAAGGAAATACCTAGCCACATTATTGGTGAAATCGTAATGGATAAGTTAAAGAATTTAGATCCAGTAGCCTATGTTCGATTTGCATCCGTTTATCGCGAATTTAAAGACGTGAATACATTTATGGATGAATTGAAAAAAATACTGGATAATTAATTCTGTAAAATAAGATTTATTGTACTCTTATTAAATAAGTCGAATTTGTAATCACAAATCCTCCATATGTTCTCTAACAGAACATATGGAGGATTTTTAAGTATATTTTTATTTAATCGTTATAAGTATCCCATAGACTTCTAACCTGTAATTTATTTGCAAGATCCTGTGCGTTTTCTATCCTTTCGCCTTGAATATCGCCTTTATGCAGTTCTACAATTTTAGGCTCTTCCCTGGTGAGATAAAAATAATTATCGCTAAAGATCCCATCATTTTCTGCAAAATCCAATTCCACAAAGCATGCCAATTTATTGGTGGTTAAGGAGATTGTATATTTCTCATCATCTTCCTTTACCTCATATGATATCTCTGGCTTTTCTAATTTTAGATATTTATAAGGCTCAAAGAATGCCGTTTCGATGCTCTGATTACCACTCTCATCGGTAAATACTGCTTCAACAAACACTCTGTCTTCCATGCCCTTTACTATGGAAGCATAATTCTGTTGGGCAACCTTGACAGCAGACAGAGATGGAAGGGTAACCGAATACGATTCTTGATGGAGAACGGCAAGATCCATCGTTTTTAATGTTATTGTTACATTACACTTTACATCAGTTAAAGTCTCATTCTGGATATGAGCTTCGATTAGCTTATCGGTTCTACTAAGACTTCCAGCAATTGGAGCATAGAAGTTCTTTGCCATATAATGCAATGCTTTCCATCTTCCAAAGTAATCAATACTTGCCCAAGATGCTACAGGCCAGTTATCATTTAATTGCCAATAAAGTGCTCCCATGCAACGACCACGATTTCTTCTCCAATGCTCTACTCCGAACTTTATTGCAATACCCTGCAATAATTGCGATACATATAGTAGGTTTTCAAAATCCTTCGGATACAGGAAGTTTTCAGATAAATAGTAGAGAATCTTCCCATTTGCTGCATCGTTTTTCTGATGACTTTCCATAACCTTTGAAAAGATATTGCGATCTGCTTCTTCTGTGAATGTTTTAACTGTTTTTATCGATGGGAAGGACTGAAATCCGAACTCTGAGCAGAAGCGAAAATAATAGTTTCGATAATCCTCAAATGGCTTTTGTCCATGCCATACTTCCCAATAGTGAACATCGCCACGATTTTCATCATTTGGCTCATCAAAGCAGCCACCAGAAGAAGGGGAGGATGGCCAATAAAAGGTCCTATCGTCTACTTCTTTAACAGCTCTTGGTAGAACATATTCAAATTGTTTTATATAATCCGCCCGCAATTTATTGGAATGATTTTGGAAACCTTGCCAATGGGCCCAAGCTGTTTCTATCTCATTGTTGCCACACCATATACCAAGGGATGCATGATGGCGGAGCCTTCTAACATTGTCTTTCGTCTCTTCAATGATATTCTCTTCAAATTCCTTGGTTAAATCATATATATTGCAGGCATACATAAGATCTTGCCATACAATAATACCGGCCTCATCGCAAAGATCATAGAATGTATCGCTAGGGTAGTATCCTCCACCCCAAATCCTAAGACAATTATAATTAGCTCTTATACAGGAATCAATCAGATAGCGGATACGTTCCTTAGTAATATTGGAATATATATGATCCTCTGGAATATAATTTGCACCTTTCGTAAATATCTTAATCCCATTTACCAAAAATGCGAATTCAGATCCCCATTGATCCTTTTCTTGGCTGATAGTTATGGTTCGCAATCCAATTCTATATTCTTTCTTATCACAGATCTGATTGTTATTTACCAAATAAACATTTAATTTATATAATGGCTGCTCTCCATATCCATTTGGCCACCATAATTGTGGTTGATCTACATCAATGATATAACTTTCCCTTTCTTTTTCTACATTATATTGGTATGATTTCTTCTTGCCATCAGGGGTAATCAATTCATATTCTAAGACATAAGCATCGCTCTTTTGAATTTCTAGAGCAGTTTTTATTTCTAACTTTACATTCCCTTGATCATGGTGCTGAATAATATCTATATCCGCAAATCTAGCATCTGAAAAAGCAACCAATTCAATATCTCTCCAGATTCCAGCATCCGGTATCTGTGCACCCCAATCCCATCCAAACATAGAGTGTGTTTTTCTTAAATATTGGTTTCCCTTCATCGCACCACTGGCACAATAATCAATTTCCTTACCTTCTTCTGCTTTATAGTTCTCTATGTATGTAATAGGTGCACGAAAGATAATTTTTATTTGATTATTTCCTGGTTTTAGCAAAGACTTGCAATCCAACCTCCAAGTCCTATGCATATTGTTTGTTTTCGCCAGTAAATTGTCATTGATATAGATTTCTGCTAAAGTATCAAGTCCATGGCAAATTAATTCTACTTTTTCATTTTCATAAAATGAGTCCGTAATTTCAAATTTTCTTTGAAATTCATAATCTTTACGAAACAATTCTCTAGCCTCATACTCATTATCCCTATAATAGGGATCCTTTGTAAGACCATTTGCTAGTAGAGCAGACATAACAGATCCCGGAACCTTTGCTGGTACCCATTTGGCATCTGATATTTCTCTCATTTCCCACATACCATTTAATGATTGTTTTAACATACCTTTTCTCCTTATTAATTTTTATTCATTTCACAAAAGTTACAAAATGAATGCATTTTTTACCACTCCCAAGTTATTTATACTATAAATATCAAGTATTTTCAATTAGATATTATAAACAAAGTTGAACTAATATTATTTGATAAATTAATGTAAGCAGTTTGCCCTTTATAACTCAATATTTTTTAATTGTTGGTGATTTAATAACTTAAAAAGCCATATTCATAAATTTTCGCCTATATGGGATGGTATGTCCCATGTATCAAGACTGGCATTTATGAATATGACTTTCCTTAAATCATTATATTATTTAATTAAACCATTCTCTATTAGAAACTCTTGTGCTACATTCTCCGGATCCATCTGAAGCTCATCCACTTTATAATTGAGTCCAATCATAACTTCATCGCTGAGATAGGCTGCCAATTCATTGAGAATCGGTTCTACCTCTGGATACTCTTCTAGCGTTTCTCCACGTACTACAGGAATTGCATAATAAGGTGGAAAGAAATTCTTATCATCCTTTAAAGTTACCAAATCAAACTTTTCTAGCAAGGCATCGGTGGCAAATGCATCAACAACATCGGTCTCATTATTAACTAAAGCTAGATACCTTGGTGATGAATCCAAACCGGTAGTATCACCAAATGAAAAATCATAATGCTTCATGAGGCCTGGTAATCCATCCTCTCGATTTAAGAATTCAAATGTTGTTCCTGCTGTCAGTTTGGATGCAATGTTTCTCAAATCACTTATAGAAGATAAATTGTACTGCTCGGCCGTTTCTTTAGTAACCGCTAGTACGTAGGTATTGTTAAAGCCCAGCTGTTGCAGTACTTCAAGGCCATACTTTTCTTTAAAATCAGCCTTAACCGTATTATAAACTTCCTCCATATCCGAGTTTGGAGGATAATTCAAGGTATCTCCATAGGCTGTACCACTATATTCGACATAGACATCAACATCACCGGAATTCATTGCAGAAAAGACAACTTGTGTACCTCCAAGATTTACTTTCCTATCTACCGTAATATCCGTTCTATCTTCAATTAAATCTGATATCATATGGGTAAGAATATGTTGCTCAGTATAGTCTTTTCCTGCAACCCGAATTACTTTGTCTGCCTTATTCAAATTACCGAGCGCAGAGACGATTAATAGCATTGCAATACCTGCAGCTGTGACACCCAAGATAACTTTTCTGTGTTTTCTATCCTTGCTCTGCTTTTCTTTAGATCCGATTGATTTCTGTAGACTGATAGGTGTAACTAATTTTTCAACAAGTCCCATCAGATAATCAACTAATAATGCCAAGATACAAGCAGGAATTGCACCTGCAAGAATCTGAACCTCGTTTACTGTTCGGATACCAGAGAACACCAAAAAGCCCAATCCACCAGCGCCTATAAATGCCGCCATAGTCATAAGGCCAACAGCAGTTACCGCAGATATTCTCACTCCCGCCATAATAACTGGAAGCGCCAGGGGAATTTGTACCTTAGATAAAATCTGAAATTTTGTAAGACCAATCCCTTTTGCTGCTTCTAGTGTCTGCGGATTAATACTTTGAATACCAGTATAGGTATTTTTAATGATTGGTAGCAGAGAATAAACGATTACCATAAATACTGCTGGCAATGTTCCGATACCCAATAATGGTATCATAATTCCGAGTAAGGCCATACTTGGAATCGCTTGCACTACATTGGCAATCCCTAGGATTGGCTTATTTAATTTTTTAACATAACTGATTAAAATTCCTAGTGGAACACCAATTAGAACTGCAATTCCAACAGCAATTGCGGTAAGTTCAATATGCTCTAATGTTAATCCAATAATCTGGTTTCGATTTTCTATAATATATTTTATAAAATTCATTGTTACATAATCTCCTCTGTGTCTAAAAATTGCTGGCTTAAGGTGGTTACTAAACTGCTTTTCGTAATCAACCCTACTAGTTTTTTATCTTTATCAAGCACCGGTATATTGTTAACATGATTATCATCAACAAGCTTTAAAATCCCAATAATAGAATCATCTGGCTTAACACTACATATATCTGTATCCATAATTTCTTCAACAGCCTTCGTGCGGTCCTTTTGCTGCTGTATCTGCTTAGCTTTGACAACGCCTAATAGCTCTCGAGATTTACTATCGATTACCATTAAACTATCAACTTTTCTCGAACGCATTCTTTCCATACATCGGAGTAATGTCATGCTTTTCGAACAGGTTACTGGCGAATCAATCATGATATCCTCTGCTTTGATATACTCCGGAGATGTCCAGATACGATTCTTTCCAACAAATTGAGATACGAATTCATTGCTTGGATTCTTAAGTATATTCTCTGGTGTATCATACTGGAGTATCTCACCATCCTTCATTATGCAGATTAGATCTGCTATTTTTACTGCTTCATCCATATCATGGGTGACAAATACAATAGTTTTTCTTAACTTATCCTGCAATTCTATCAATTCATCCTGCAATCCAATCCTTGTGATGGGATCTAATGCTGAAAAAGGCTCATCCATCAGGATGATATCTGGATCGGTAACAAATGCTCTGGCAACTCCAATTCTCTGCTGCTGACCTCCACTTAGTTCTGTAGGATATCTGTCCAAGAATTCATAATCCAAACCTACCATATCCATCATTTCCAAGGTTCTCTTTTTAATCTGCTCAGGATCTCTTTTTTCCACCTTTGATATAACTTGAATGTTTTCTTTTACTGTCATATGAGGAAACAACCCAGTTTGTTGAATGACATACCCCATATTTCTACGAAGCTTTATGACATCTTTCTTGCTGATATCCTCATCGTTGATGTAAATCTTACCGGAACTTGGTTTGATTAAGCGATTAATCATTTTTAAAGTAGTTGTTTTACCACAACCACTCTCTCCAATAAAAGCAACTAGTTTCCCTTTTTCAATTTCAAAGGAATTGTTTTTTATTACAACTTTATCCTTATACTTTTTCGTAATATTTTCAAATCTTATCATTTTATAACCTCCCTTATGTTGCTTATTGCTTCCTTTTAATGTAAATTATCAAAAAGCAACAACTTGATTATATAATGTAGTTGTCACTTTGTCAAATGCTAATTTATTCAAGGTTTATGATATTTTCCTAAAAAGGTAATCAAAAAAGAAACCTATACCATGTATATTTCATACATTCATAGGTTTCTTTTACTAGTTATTCTATTTATTTTCCTTCATATTTGGATATAAGAAACTAATTACACGATCGTAACTTTTATCATCTCCAATAAAATACACTCTATCACCTAAGACAAACTCTGCATATGGCCCAGGTGAAAGTAGCATTGAATTATTCCTACGTATTGCAATAATCGTTGCTGCTGTATTCTGCCAAAAATTTGATTCAGAAATAGTTTTATTTAAATAAGGAGTATCTCCTTCTATGTCGATTTCAAATGGTAAAAAAGGATTTATGGAGCGAAAACGATCCGTTTTGTCAATAAGATTCGTAATGTTTTTTTTCATGTAGCTTAATTCTTTTTCTTGTTTGGTTATACTTTCTAATATTTCCTTTTTAATATGGTTAACCGTCTGCACATCTTCAAATTGACGTATGAAATCAACCGCTTTTTCGTAAGATTTTATTTTAACTCCACTGCCCTTAATTGTATCAACAATATCCAAATCCGTTAATATACTTATTGCTCTTCTCGCCGTCTCTGATGAAACCCCATATTGGCTAGCTATGGACGATCTTGCATATATCTTATCTCCTATCTGATAATGTTTCTTAGCTATTTTCGAGGCAATGTCTGCTGCTATTCGCTGATATTTTGGACTCGTTACCCGTGTTTTTTTTTCCATCTGTAATCCTCCTAATCTATTAAAACGACAACTTTACATGCTTTTTCTTTTCATTACCCATTATTATATCTTTTATATGAACTTTCGTCCAGCCATCTAATTACTACGATAGTAAATTTATGTAGAAATACGTTCTGTTTAGGAAATCTTTAGCTGTTCTTTTAGTTATAATTGCCGAATAATATTGATAACCTACATTCTAGCTCTTTCTTTTTCTTAATCTTTAGTATACAATAATACGTAGCTTTAAAGCCTATTAAGTTATAAGCTATAATTAATAAAACACGCAGAAAGGTTTGGTGTATATTATGCTATTTGGTGCATTAGAAGCCGGCGGTACAAAAATGGTACTTGCAATCGGAAATGAAAACGGCGAAATTCTTGACCAGATGTCCATCCCCACGGAAACTCCGGATATAACGGTTCCAAGAATTATTGAGTATTTTAAAGATAAGAATATTGAAGCAATTGGAGTTGGTTCCTTTGGACCAGTTGATCTTGATAGAAACTCCAAAACCTATGGATATATCACATCCACTCCAAAGTTACCTTGGGTAAATTATGACATCGTAGGGAGTATCAAGAAAGAACTACAGGTTCCAGTTGGTTTTGATACCGATGTTAATGCATCTGCTCTAGGAGAAGCTACTTGGGGAACTATGAAGGGATTAGACTCTGGTATCTATATTACGGTTGGTACTGGCGTAGGTGTTGGTGTCTTAGCAAATGGCAAGTTACTTCACGGAATGCTTCATCCAGAAGCTGGACATGTACTCATAAGTAAACATCCAGACGATCACTTTGAAGGTGTATGCCCATACCATCCAAACTGTTTGGAAGCTTTGGCAACCGGTCCTTCCATTGAGAAACGTTGGGGTAAAAAAGCAATTGAATTAGCTGATAGAAATGAAGTATGGGAATTGGAGGCTTACTACCTAGCTCAAGGTATTGTTAATTATATTCTAACCCTATCCCCTCATAAGATCGTACTAGGTGGCGGTGTTATGCATCAGGAACAACTCTTCCCACTGATTCGTCAGCAGGTTCTTAAACTGATGAATGGTTATATAAATACAGAGCAGATGAAAGATATCGATAATTACATTGTTCCTGCCTCCCTCAATGATGATCAAGGAATTATGGGATGTATACAGCTAGCAAAGTTAGAGTTACAGAGACAAGCCTAATTAAGATTAGTATATATAAGATAATCATATAAAAGTATACTTAAGTAATAAAAAGGAGAAGGAATTCAACCTTCTCCTTTTTCAAGTTTACAACTCAACCATTTTCTCACGTAGAACCATCTGAAGAATACCACCGTTACGATAGTAATCTACATCCACTTCAGAATCGAATCGTGCAATCGTTTCAAACTGAATTGTCGATCCATCTTCGCGGCTTGCAGTAACAGTAATAATGTCTCTAGGTTTTACACTATCATCTATTTGCACTTCTATAGTTTCTTCACCAGTTAGCCCTAAACTGTCTGCATTTTCCCCATCTTTGAATTGAAGAGGGAGAATTCCCATCATCACTAGGTTAGAGCGATGGATGCGCTCATAACTTTCCGCAATAACGACATTTACACCAAGAAGGCTAGGACCTTTGGCCGCCCAGTCTCTGGAAGAGCCCATACCATAGTCCTTTCCTGCAAGTACAACAAGTCCGGTATTATCCTCTTTATATTTCATGCAGGCATCAAATATTGGCATAACTTCTTTTGTAGGCCAGTAAGTAGTATATCCCCCTTCTGTGCCTGGAGCAACCTGATTGCGAATTCGAATATTGGCAAAGGTTCCGCGCATCATAACTTCATGATTACCTCGGCGGGAACCATAGGTATTAAATTCGGATACCTTAACTCCATGCTCGGAAAGATACTTTCCAGCTGGGGAGTTCTTCCCTATTGCACCGGCTGGAGATATGTGATCAGTTGTTATTGAATCTCCGAACTTTGCCAACACCTTTAGATTGGATAATTTGCTGATTGCTTCCGGTTCCTTGGAGAGATTTGTAAAGAAAGGTGGATTCTGGATATAGGTGGAATCTTCGTTAAATTGATACAACTTACTTTCCTCAACCTGAATCTCATTCCATAGTTGATTATTCTCATATACCGTTTCATATTCTTTGCGGAAGAGTTCCGGTTGTACACTACTTTCCATAACCTCTTTCAATTCCATCTGTGTAGGCCAAATATCTTTTAGATAAACCGCTTCTCCCTTGGTATCATAACCAATTGGATCCTTGGTTAGATCGATATTGACGGTTCCTGCTAGAGCATATGCTACCACCAATGGAGGAGATGCTAGATAATTTGCTTTTACTAAACTATGAATTCTTCCTTCAAAGTTTCGATTGCCAGATAAGACGGAACTAACTAATAGATCATTTTCCTCTATCGCGGATGAAACCTCCGGAAGGAGCGGACCCGAGTTACCGATACAAGTTGCGCAACCATATCCAACAATCTGAAATCCTAATTGGTCCAAATATTCCTGTAGCCCAGAAGCATTAAGGTAACCGGATACTACACGGGATCCCGGTGCCAATGAGGTTTTTACATGGGCAGGAACCTGCAATCCTCTTTCAACCGCTTTCTTAGCCACCAAACCTGCTCCTAGCATAACTGAAGGATTCGAAGTATTGGTACAGGAAGTGATTGATGCAATCGCGATGGAACCCGTTGACATTGTACTTCTTCTTCCATCTGATAAAACAAGCTCAACACTTTTATCCAACACATCTTCTGATAGTCCATGGCCCTTGTTACCCTGTGGAGCTGTTATAGATTTTACAAATTCCTTCTTCATATCGCCAAGCGCAATCAAATCTTGCGGACGTTTTGGTCCAGAAAGGGAGGATTGCACTGTGCTTAAATCCAATTCTACAACTTCTGTATACTTTGGTTCGTTACCCTCATATTGATTAAATAGGTCATTTTCAATAAGATACGTTCTTACTAATTCAATCTGCTCTTGTGATCTTCCTGTAAGCTTTAGATAGTCCAAGGTCTCTTCATCAACTGGGAAGAAACCGCAGGTAGCACCATATTCTGGAGCCATGTTGGCAACCGTTGCACGATCTGCAAGAGAAAGCTTTCTTACACCTTCCCCGAAGAATTCTACAAACTTACCAACAACCCCTTTCTGTCTTAGTAGATTCGTTACTCGGAGTGCCAGATCTGTAGCCGTTGCACCAGCAGCAAGCTCACCAGTAAAGCGCACACCAATTACTTCAGGCATTGGGAAATAGGAAGGCTGACCTAGCATACCGGCCTCTGCTTCAATTCCACCAACACCCCATCCAAGTACACCGAGGCCATTAATCATCGTTGTATGAGAATCTGTTCCGACCAATGAATCCGGATAGACAACTAAGTTTTCATCTTCCTTCTTTTGAAGAACCACCTGCGCGAGATACTCTAGGTTAACTTGGTGGATAATTCCGGTTGCTGGGGGAACCACAGTAAAATTATCAAATGCCTTCTGCGCCCAGCTCAAAAACTGATATCGCTCTTTATTACGACCAAACTCATAACGCATATTTTCATCCAGAGCATCCTCAGTTCCATAGAAATCAACCTGCACTGAGTGATCAATAACTAGGTCAACAGGCACTTCAGGATTAATCTTATCTAGGAGAGGATTATCTCCATTCCCATTCTCCTGACCATCTGCTACGCTACTTCCCATAGCAGCACGCATAGATGCAAGATCAACTACTGCCGGTACCCCGGTAAAATCCTGTAGTATGACACGGGCTGGTTTAAATGGTACATCGGATTCCTTATGCTTACCACTTGTCCAATCAGCCAAACTACGGACATGATCTTCCGTAATTACATGCCCATCACATTGCCTTAAAACGGATTCCAGCAAAACCTTAATAGAAAATGGCAGATTCTTTATATCATAACCCTCGTCTTGTAGAGTTTTTAAGCTATAATAATCATATCTTTTTCCATTCATCAGTAAATGCTTTCTTGCTTTATCCTTTAAGAGTTGCTTCATATAAATAACCATCCTTTCGTTAAAGTTAGCAAACTTTATACATGAAAATCATTGTTTCTTACTGCCTTCCCCTATTGTCATAATAGCATACAAGAAACTTGTTAATCTTTCAAGGCTTTAATCCCAAATATATACACCTTTATAAAAAGTGGATGCTACAACCGAAGTTGATCCATCCACTTATAAATTTAACAACCATTATAGATGCATAATTCGTAATACATCTCTTTTATGAACAAGCATGTATCTATATTTATGATTGCAGCCTCGCATCATTGCAACTTTTTTATAACTCCTTTGGGCCATCTCCGATTTCAACCACATAGAAATCCGCTTTATAGCCGATTTTTTCTTCATATTCTTTTCCTACATTATCAATAAAGGCATCAATAGCATCGTTCTTAACAATATTAACTGTACATCCGCCAAAGCCTGCTCCTGTCATTCTAGCACCAATAACACCTTCTTGCTTCCAAGCAGACTCTACAAGGGTATCCAGTTCTATACCCGTAACTTCATAATCATGCTGTAAGGAAATATGAGAATCATTCATTAATAATCCAAACTTCGTAATATCATTTGCCTTTAGGGCTTCCACTGCATGAATAGTTCTTTGATTTTCATACACTGCATGTTTTGCTCTCTTTGTTAAAACTTCATCTTTAATAACATCTTTATGCTGTTCGAACTCTTCCTCGGAAAGATCTCCAAGAGTTTCAATCTTAACAACTGTCTGAAGTCTTGCCAACGCTTCTTCACATTCGCTTCTGCGCTCATTATACTTTGAGTCACCAAGGCCACGCTTCTTATTACTGCATGCAATAACTAACTTTGCATCACCTAATTCTAATGGTGCATATTCATAATTTAGATTACTTGTATCAAGGAAAATAGCATGATCTTGCTTACCCATAGCAATGGCAAACTGATCCATAATACCGCAGTTAACTCCATTAAATTTATTCTCAGCATATTGAGATACTAATGAAATTTTAATTAGATCTATATCAAGCCCGCAAAGTTGCTTTGCTATAAATCCAGTCAGAACTTCAATACTAGCAGAGGATGATAATCCTGAACCATTAGGTATATTTCCAAAATAAACTATATCAAACCCTTTATCCACATTGTAAGAATGCTCTCCAAGAGCCCATAGAACTCCCTTAGGGTAATTGGCCCAATCATCTTCTTTTTTGTAAACCAAATCATCCAAAGAAGAATCGATAATGCCCTTTTCTGTAAAATTCATGGAATGAAAGCGTAACTTACGGTCTTTACGTAATCTTACTGCCGCATATGTACCAATTGTTAAGGCACAAGGAAAAACATGGCCACCATTATAGTCAGTATGCTCTCCGATCAGGTTTACCCTACCAGGTGCAAAGAAAACTTTAACCCCATCGGTATCGCCAAAGACTTCCTTAAAATAATTTAACATCGTGTCTCTCATATAAATCTTCCCCATTCTGTAATTTTATTGATATTATAATAATATTATAATTATTTCCAACATACATTTGTATTTACCTATCTAATTATGATTATTGTTTATGCAAGCAAGCTTGGTAAACATTCTTACTTAGATAGGCTGATCTGCTTTAAGCAGATTAGAAGCTCGATAGCTTTGCTATCTCGCTCACGTTGCACTTATCCATGCAATCATGACCATTTATTCGAGCAAGCTGAAACAAGTGCAGTCTTTTTAGGTTTCTACTTAAGCAGATTAGAAGCTCGATAGCTTCGCTATCTCGCTCACGTTGCACTTATCAATTCTCGTATGAGTATTTACTCAAGCAAGCTTGGTAAACACTCCTACTCGATTTGACTAATCTGCTTATCGTGAACATTATACCATGAAAACTTTAGTAATTCTAGAGTTTTGAAGCAAGAAAAAATCTAGTATGAATTTCGAAAAATCAGCCTATGGTTTTTACACCATAGGCTGTGATAATCAAACTTTAACCTATAAATAATTATTTATAGACTCAAATAATTCCTCATATTCTTTAATGCCGATTTCTCCAACCGACTAACCTGTGCTTGGGAAATACTTATTTCCTGAGCAACCTCCATCTGCGTTTTTCCTTCGAAAAATCGAAGCTTTATAATGTTATGTTCTCTTGGTGATAATTTGCTCATGGCCTCTTTCAAGGAGATTTCTTCAATCCAATTCTCTTCCCGGTTCTTCTTATCACTTACTTGATCCATGATATAAAGTGCGTCTCCACCCTCGACATAGACAGGATCATAGAGTGATACCGGGCTTTGAATCGCGTCTAAAGCATATACGATATCTTCCTTACTGATACCGATTTCTTCAGCAATCTCATTAATTGTAGGTTCCTTTTCATTTTTCTTTAACAAGGCTTCCTTGGCATAGATTGCTTTATAAGCAGTGTCTCTTAAAGACCGGCTAACGCGTATTGCATTATTATCCCGAAGATATCTTCTAATTTCTCCGATGATCATTGGAACAGCATAAGTAGAAAATTTAACATTTTGCGTTATATCAAAATTATCGATTGCTTTCATTAGGCCGATACAACCGATTTGAAATAAATCATCCACATTTTCATTACTATTGGAGAACCTCTGGATAATGCTAAGAACCAACCTTAGGTTGCCTTTAATATATTTCTCCCTAGCTTCCTTATCTCCATTTAGTATTCTTTGAAACAATTCATCCTTTTCATTGTTTTTTAACAATGGCAGCTTAGATGTATTAACACCGCATATCTCAACCTTATAAAGAGCCATACCGAAACCTCCGAATCATATCATTTTTCCTAACGAAATGAACGATATTTTTCTATTAAGTGCATCATCGTTCTGTGTTTATAATGATTCACGGTTTGGCTCTTGTTTATACTATAATTGGCTAAGAAATAATTACCAAACAAATTGTTTACTCAAATCTTACCATTTCCTTTTTTAATCTTTTAATTATTTTTTTCTCTAATCGAGAAATATAGGATTGTGATATTCCTAGAATATCAGCAACTTCCTTCTGTGTTCTTTCATTGCCATCTTCCGTATTCAGACCGAATCTTAGATCAACAATGATACGCTCTCTCTCCGATAATTTTGACAGCGCCTTACGAAGCAACTTACGATCCACCTCTTCCTCAATATTACGGTAGATTACATCTTCTTCAGTCCCAAGAATATCGGAAAGCAATAGTTCATTACCATCCCAATCTACGTTAAGAGGTTCATCAATGGAAACTTCCAATTTTGTTTTATTATTACGTCTAAGATACATTAATATTTCATTTTCTATACACCTAGAAGCATAGGTGGCTAATTTAATATTTTTATCAGGGTTAAAGGTATTAATTGCTTTAATGAGTCCAATGGTTCCTATGGATATTAAATCTTCAACTCCAACTCCGGTATTATCAAACTTTTTGGCTATGTATACGACGAGTCGTAAATTATGTTCTACGAGGATCGTTTTCATTTCAGAATCCTGTTCCGTTCCTAATCCACTTATTACTTCGGCTTCTCTTACCGAATCCAATGGTGGGGGAAGAACTTCTGCACCGCCGATATAATGTATCTCTCCCCTCTGACCAAAAAGAATGGCCCTTAAATCCGGAATCATCCTAAACTGAAATTTATTTTGTATTGATAACTTTAAAAGCATAGATAAACCTCCCATATTTTTGCTTCCCTAACAAATTCTACAGCTGTGTGATAAGTGATTTTTCCAAGTTTATGTCACATTAATCCCTTGTGCAAAATCACCTGGTATTTATTCTTTGAGGAAAGTATATTATCACTAATCGCTGCGGTTACCTTCTCGTTACAAATGGTTTCTTTCCCTGTATTTATCATAACTTTATCCAGATTAATTCCAATCATCACCCCTGACTTTCCAATCGATTGATATGGGATGAATCTTAATCGCAGAATATGTTCCTCTGAAATATTCCACCCATTCATATCAAAGTTGTTCCCTTCTACATAGCTTTTCGCTTTTTCAAACTCCTTGTAGAATTCTGGAGTGAGAAGCTCTTTTACCAATGTATTTTCCATAACCATAACTGGCCGTTTAAAGATCGGATCATAGAGACAATTTCCAGAATCCATTAACCCTGTCGTATGGACACATCGATCAAATAAAACTAGATCTACATCATATGTATCCAGACTATTCCTTTGGTACCAACGTAGTATCCAAAGGATAATAAGTATTAACGGCATTATTATTAGAAGTAAAATGGTGATAAATCTCCAAGAGAAATTACTAAAAGCAATTCCATTTCCCAAATTCATTATATAAAGTTTGAAATCTGTATAATGATAGATGGAATTTATCATACCACCAACAAAATATGTAATCAGATATAAAACAATTGTCTGCTTTAATAGATCCGTCGCCATAAGTTTTCCGAAGCAAATACGTATCATTACTACGGATGCAACTACATTCATCAATAGGAATCGTATCACTACATTCATCCAAGGAAAAATACCGGTAAATACAGCAAACAAGGCTCCTACTGCAGCTGCAAGCAAAAATCTTGGTAGGCTACTACTTTTCTTATTTACTAGTTTTAATAAAAAAAGCAAGAAGAGATCAACGAAAAAATTCAGGATAAAGATAATATCCGGGTAAACCTCAAGGTACAAATTTCACCTCCAATAAAAGTTACATCATCCGTTGCACTTTCATGTTATAACGTTATAGTCCGATTATAACGTGTTTGGAGTTAAGAATATGTCAATTTCTGGAACAAATATCAAGGTTTTCATTTACTTTTTTTTACATTATTGT
>JAAYSQ010000003.1 GCA_012523925.1 Clostridiales bacterium | reverse complement strand
GGCAGAGCTTATCTGCTTCGATAATTCATCCTTTACCTCTTGTGAAAATGACATATGACCTCAATCATCCTTTTCTATATCCCTATGCTCCGTTTTTAAACCATATTCCGAATCTGTCATTCGTTTCGCCAGTTCATTAACCAAAGTCACTGATCGGTGCTTACCACCTGTGCAACCAATGCTTACGACTAATTGGTTTTTTCCCTCTGCTATATAATATGGTATTAAAAAGGAAAGCATATCATCTAATTTATCTAGAAATTGAACGGCTGCATCGCAAGCCATAACATAATTTCTAACTGGCTCATCATTACCTGTTTTTTGCTTTAAATCCGCTTCATAAAAAGGATTCGGAAGAAAACGAACATCAAAAACCAGATCAGAATCTACAGGAATACCATATTTAAACCCAAAAGACAGAAGAGTAACAAAGAAATTGCTGAACTCCTCATCATTTACATAGATTTTATAAATCTGAGTTTTCAATTCCCGGATTAATAACTGGCTTGTGTCGATAATAACATCTGCCTTTTTTCTAAGAAACTCTAATTCTTTACGTTCTAATTCAATCCCTTTATCAACTCTTTCCAGGCCAGACAAAGGATGAATTCTTCTGGTTTCCTTATAACGTTTTATCAAAACTTCCGGTGAACAGTCAAGGTAAAGAACTTCGTAAGGGAATTTTGCTCTTTTCATTGCATGCAATACTTCGTCAAGTTCCTTTAACATAAAACCACTTCGAACGTCAATTCCCAAAGCGATCTCTTTATGTTTACCGTTTAATATTAACCTTACAAAACTTTTCATTAGCGGAATAGGTAAGTTATCTACGCAAAAATAACCTACGTCCTCCAGCATTTTAAGTACTGAACTTTTTCCTGCCCCAGACATACCTGTGACAATTACAAATCTCATTAATATCTCAAGCCTCTCTTCTAAAATCACCTAGAAAACGAACTTCCGGTTCTAAGGTAACCCCATACTTCTCATGAACGATACGAATAACTTCCTGTATCAAAGTTACAAAATCCTTAGCAGTTGCATTCTCCTTATTAATTAGGAAACCGCAATGTTTATCTGAAACGGCAGCTCCACCAATCTGATAGCCTTTAAGCCCTGCATCGGATATCAGTTTCCCCGCAAAATATCCTTCTGGCCGCTTGAATGTACTTCCTGCACTGAACTGTTCTAAAGGTTGTTTTTCCCTACGCTGTCGGTTCAAATCCTGCATACGAGCAAAGATTTCCTCCTGGTTACCATGTTCAAACTTCATGGTGGCTTCCAGTAATATATAACCTTTCTTTTGCAATATACTGGTTCGATAACCCAACTCCAGTTCATCCTTCCTTAGTGTTAGAACATTGCCATCCGTATCAACTACCTTTACACTGATAAGATTCTGCTTAATTTCTCCACCATATGCTCCAGCATTCATTGTAACAGCGCCTCCAAGGGTGCCTGGGATCCCGGAAGCAAATTCAAATCCTGTAAGGCTATGCTTTGCTATGCGATTAGCAAGCTTTGATAAAAGAATACCCGCTTGCGCAATTACCGTACCATCCTCTTTTATCCATTCTTGCGAATAATCTTCTGCAATCTTCATGATTAAACCACGATATCCGTCGTCGGATACCAGAAGATTACTTCCATTTCCCATGACATAGAAAGGCATTCCTTCTTTATTACAGAGTCTTATTACCTCTATAATTTCCTCTGTTCCTGCAGGAGTCACAAAATAGTCTGCCGAACCTCCGATATGAAGGGTCGTATGTTTATCCATACTTTCCTTCAATTTTACTTGATTTTCAGGCATTATACGCAATAATTTTTGATAAAATAATTCTTCCAAAATGGCCTCCTATGGAACACATTAACTTATTTAAACTTATTCCATTCCTACTAATTTATGATAATGTTACTTACATGATAAGGGTATCAAAAGCCCTGCAAAAGTGCAATTAGCGCTCCACTGCAGATAGAACTAACATTGCGCTACCATAGATCCCTGCATCGTTACCTAAAGTGGCTAGTTTAAATTCCTTATTCTTTAAAGCATCCATAACATATTTATTATAATGCTTCTTGATATTCTCAGTAAGAATTTCTCCAGCTTTGGATACACCACCACCGATTACAAAAGCTTCGGGGTCAACTACCTGTGCAATATGAGCAAATGCAATTCCTAGGTATTCGCAGGCTTTATCCACAACTTCCATAGCAAGAGCATCGCCATCTTTGGCACAGTCAAAAACAGTCTTAGCGCTGATTTCTTTCGCATTACGAAGCTTTGAAGGCTCCTCACTTGCCTCCAAGGCTTGCTTTGCTAAACGTACGATTCCTGTTGCAGAAGCATATTGTTCCAAACATCCCTGCTTACCACATCCACAGGTGTCTGTCTCTTCCTTATTGACAAATATATGACCAATCTCTCCACCGGCGCCGTTACTTCCCGCTATAACAGTACCATTAATAATAATGCCACCGCCAACACCAGTACCAAGGGTCGCAAGTACCATATTGTTGTATCCCTTACCACCACCTTGCCATAACTCACCCAAGGCTGCTACATTGGCATCATTTCCTGCCTTTACTTTAAAATCTACATATTTGTGCATCTCTTCCTCAATATTAAAGTAACCTTGACCTAAGTTAGCCAATTCAAGCACATCGCTATTATCCTTAACTGGCCCTGGAATACCAACACCGATACCTAGGATGTCTTCATTCTGCAAATTAAGCTCAGCAACTTTTTTCTTAATAAATTCTGCTACATCGGTAATGATATCTTTGCCTTGTCCCGTTACTTTTGTTGGGAAGCTCCATTTGTCTAATAATTTACCTTCTGCATCGAATAGACCTGCCTTGACTGCAGTGCCTCCGATATCAACTCCAAAACATACTTTTTTCATAATATTCCTCATACCTTTCCAGGAGTAATGTTATGACTTATCTCCTTTGTGTTTATTTTATTATAAATACATTATATGAATCCATTTTAATAGATAATTTTGTTTCTTCTGTATATTGGTATATAACTATACAGCAATTTGTTTAATTTTTAGCTTTTAGATATTATAGTAATATTTTGTTTGGTTTTATATAGACATTGCAGTTCGATTATAAAATCGCTTATATAAATTTTCTAATTATTACTCTTCTTTAAGCTATTTGTAACACGGTTATATAACTCCTGCGCCGCATTATATCCCATCTTCTTCTGACGGTAATTGACTGCTGCTGACTCACAGATAACAGCAAGATTTCTACCTGGACGGATTGGAATGGAATGGCATACTACCTTATTGCCAAGAAACTCGATGTACTGCTCCTCCAGCCCTAAGCGATCGTATTGTTTTTCTTTATTCCATTCTTCCAATTTAATAACAAGGTCAATGGATTGGGTATTCTTAACACTCTCAACACCGAATAGGGTCTTCACATCGATAATTCCGATACCACGCAACTCGATAAAGTGTCTAGTGATATCTGGTGAAGTACCAATCAAAGTTTCATCACTTACTTTTTTAATTTCAACAACATCATCCGTTACTAATCGATGGCCACGCTTAATTAACTCTAATGCAGCCTCACTCTTACCGATACCACTTTCACCCATGATCAGGATACCTTCGCCGTATACATCGACTAATCCACCATGGATGGTAATCCTAGGTGCCAATTCCACATTCAGCCAGCGTATCACCTCAGCCATAAAGGAGGAGGTTGTCTTAGAAGTCCGTAGCAATGGCACGCCTTTCTCTGTGGCCATCCGTATAAGCTGTTCATCAATCTCCATATTTCTACTGAATACGATACAGGGAACCTTGTAATCCATCAGTCTGCTTAAATTTTTTATCCCTAGTTCCTTGTCCACGCATTCCATATAGGCCTGCTCAACACGGCCAATAATCTGAACTCTTTCCGAATCAAAATGATCAAAGAATCCCGCTAATTGCAGGGCAGGTCTGTTCACATCGGGCTGTGAAATCTTTATCGTATTAATATCAATATCCGGAGTGCAGTTTTCTAAACTCATTTTTTCAATCAAACTAACCAGACTAACTGTATACATCGCGTTCTCCCTCTCTCTTCTGCGAAATATTAATTTTTACTTTTATTTTAGCACAACCTATCAATTACTGTAAATGCTTGATGACTTATTTTACATTGTATTATATTTTTCTATTCAGTATCTTTAACATCACATACATTGATTATTATAATTGTATAAAAATTATCAGCTTTCTATTACAAAAGATGATGATATATTAACTTATTTATCTATGCATTGAAATTTTACATTTAATTAGGTATAACTCTTTCGGTAAAGGAAATTACTCATTCTCCATTACATCCGCCGGTTTATGAAAGAAACGATAAACTTCCTCTGCGGCCTTTCGATTCATGGAAGGAACGTCCATAATTTCTTCCACCTCCGCCTTCTGGATGGCTTCTAATGATTGAAAATGCTTCATTAGGGCTCTTCTTCTGGTAGGGCCAATTCCCTTTATATCATCCAAAATAGAGCGAACCTGCTTCTTCTGACGTAAAGCCCTGTGATACTCGATAGCAAATCGGTGCGTTTCATCCTGAATTCGTGTGATTAATCGAAACACTTCACTGCTTTTGTCAATCGGTAATTCCTTGTTATTATAATATAAACCACGGGTACGATGATTATCATCCTTTACCATACCACAGACCGGTATATCCAAATTCAACTCATCCAATACCTGCAAAGCAACTCCAACTTGACCTTTACCACCATCCATTAAGATTAAATCCGGATACTTGGTGAAACTACCTAAATTTATATCTAAATTCTTTTCTTTTCTCTCTTCCCTTTCCCTTTGTCCATGGGTAAATCTTCTAGTCAGAACCTCATACATGGATGCATAATCATCCGGTCCAATCACTGTTCTAATCTTAAACTTGCGATAATCGGCTCTCTTTGGCTTGCCTTTCTCATAAACAACCATGGAACCAACGGATTGGAAACCAGCTGTATTGGAAATATCAAAAGATTCAATACGGTCAATCATAGGTAGCCCCAGATACTGTGCTAAATCCCTAAGGGCTCCTGTTGTTCTTGCTTCTTGTCTCTTTATTTTTTCTATATCTTGATCCAAGATCAACTGCGCATTCTTCTTAGCCAGTACTACAAGCTTTTCCTTATCCCCTTTCTGGGGAACCTTAAGATGTACCTTGTGACCTTTTCTAGAAGTAAGCCATTGTGCTATTAACTCCTCATCATCTGGCTGAGCACTAAGAAAAATTTCTTTCGGTAGATAAGGCGTACCTGCATAAAATTGCTTCAGGAAACTGGACATTACCTGTCCATCCGTTTCCCCTTCTACTCCTGTTAGGTGATAATGATCTCTGCCAATTAATTTACCTGCACGAATGAAGAAGGTTTGCACCACGGCTTCATCCTTGCTACGGGCAAATGCAATAATATCACGATCCATTTGATCCGTATTGGTAATCTTTTGCTTATTGGCAATCACCTTTACACTACCCAGTAGGTCCCTAAGTTCTGCCGCTCGCTCAAACTCTAGTTTCTCTGAGGCTTCCTGCATCTTCTCCTCAAGCATTTTTACTACTGGAGTGTAGTTTCCATTTAAAAAATCAATCACCTGATCAATATTCTTCTTGTAATCCTCCTGCGTAATATATCCCTGACAAGGAGCATCGCATTGTCCCATTTCATAATAGAGGCAAGGACGTTCCTTACCAATATCCCTCGGAAGATTACGATTACAGGTTCGGATCTTATATAATTTCCTAAGCAATTCCATAATATCCTTAACTGCATTAACACTGGTATAAGGGCCAAAGTATTTGGACTTATCCTTCTTAAGCTGCCTAGAAAATAATACCCTAGGGTAGGCTTCATTGACCGTTACCCGGATATAAGGATAGGTCTTGTCATCCTTAAGCATAGTATTATACTTTGGTCGATGCTCTTTGATTAAATTACACTCCAATACCAATGCTTCCAGTTCTGAATCCGTAATGATATATTCAAAATGGTCAATATGCTGCACCATGCTTATGATCTTAGGGGATTTATTACGGCTACTTTGGAAATACTGACGAACCCGATTCTTCAGACTAATGGCTTTTCCGATGTAGATAATAGAATCCTTACTATCTCTCATGATATATACACCCGGTTTTCCGGGAAGTTTTTTTAGTTCTTCTTCTATGTTAAACATTGGTAACTCCTATCTAACATTAGGCAGAATAACCGTATTACATAACCGATTATCCAATTATTTATTAAACAATTAGCTTAGCCTACCAAACATATAAGTATCAATTTCACCCTATATGTTGGATGCTTTATTGACTGATATATTTTTAAGTATATAACATATTAGTGTTATTTTTACTCCTCGATTATAGCATACAAACTCAAAATGGGAAACTCTTTGTTATGCATCCCAAAGAATTACATTTTACTTTTCTATCTTTAGAAATCATAAATGAAATCATAGAATATCACCGGGTTCAATTTGGATAAAATATAGCGTACGATTGAGAGTTTGCTTGAGATAAGAAAAAGAAAGAGCCTGTATAAATCATACGCTTTATTCTTTGCGTTCCCTATACTACCAAGGTCACTAATCACAAAGAATATAGTTAATGATTTATGTCAGACTCTATTATTACTTATTATTTTTTATTATTTCTTATTATTTCTTAT
>JAAYSQ010000123.1 GCA_012523925.1 Clostridiales bacterium | reverse complement strand
GGTAGATGGTCAAGGAGATAGATGATATGACCAGCGATGGAATCATAATCGTCTGATTGTAAATCCAAATTAAGGCTTTCATTAATTTCATCTAGCTTAGTATTACCATCGACAATATATTCGTTATCAGATACCGACTGGATACAGTCAACTTCATCTTCATCGTATTCATCCCTGATTTCTCCAACAATCTCTTCAAGTAAGTCTTCGATCGTAATTAATCCAGCAGTTGCACCGTATTCATCAAGTACAATTTCCATTGGAATAGAATCTCTACGCATTTCTATTAATAGCTCAGAAGTTTTCTTGAATTCATAGGTAAAGTAAGCATCTCTCATGATATCT
The DNA here is from genome assembly GCA_012523925.1 of Clostridiales bacterium. Classification (GTDB taxonomy): domain Bacteria; phylum Bacillota; class Clostridia; order Lachnospirales; family Lachnospiraceae; genus Mobilitalea. Next base: position 6,122 of record JAAYSQ010000123.1, on the reverse strand, counting down.
GTAATATGAAAGTTATCTTTATCACCATTATAAAAGAAAACATCTTTTAGGTTTACAATGCCAATAACATTATCACGGGATTGTGAATACACAGGTAATCTTGTATATTTATCTTCTTCAAATGTTTTAACCAGCTCATCATAAGTAAGATCAATATTGGCAAATGCCATATCAATTCTAGGCACCATGACATCCTTCGCCAAGGAATCACCAAAATCAACTACATTATTAATCATTCTTCTTTCTTCTGTCTCAATAACTCCTTCATCATGACTAAAATCAAGAATTTCTCGAAGCTCATTCTCGGTGATGGAAATAGGTGTTTCCTTAGGGTCGATCCTGAATAATAACATAATCGCGTGACTGAGTTTATAAAGGATATATTGCAATGGTGCAAGTATCTTGGTTAATAGCCAGATGGGCTTTGCTGCGATAAGGGCAAATTTCTCTGCATAGATTGCAGCTATTGACTTTGGAGTAATTATAACTAGTACAAGGAAAAGCAATATAAATATGCCTATAAGAATTCCTATCCATTGGCTTTCAATATATTGAATTACCAATGAAGTTGCTAAAGCGACAGCAGATAAGTTTAACAAGCCATTACCAATTAATAAAGCACCTAGTATTTTACTTGGGTCTTCAATTAAATTACTTACAGTTTTCGCGCCTCTTACATTGTCATCTGCCAGACTACGTATCCGATATTTATTCAACGCTTCAATAGCAGTCGCAGAGGCGGATAGAAATCCAGACAGAATCAATAAGAATAACAATATAATAGGTTTCGCGGCATCACTGGGATCCAATTAATCAACTCCTATAAATAAAAACTACTTATACTAAAAGTTACTTTTTACAATTCATCATCTTACAGGAATATTATAGAAATGTCAAGAATATTAGGGCTTTTCCAGAGGATTATTGTGCAAATGCACGATACAAAAATTAACAATACATTTACCATTACATATAGTACTAAAAAATGCTATTTTAGTAGTTTTGTTTCCTCTTGAGGTTTATAAGAAAAAGAGGTACTATTTACATAGTTTTATTTTTAGATAGTGTGAAATATTTACATTTATCGAATCTAGTTATTTAGGAGGAAATGAATGAGAAAGAAATCTCATATATCACTAGCAAAGTACTTGTTAGCAAACATGAAAGTAAGCGACTTGAATGTTCATAAGAGAGCATTTTACATCGGCAGTATTCTACCGGATTTGAAGCCATCTTTTCTAACGAAAAGGCATAACATAGAAGAAACCTTTGATATCTTAATTCGAGAAATTAAAAAAATAACTGTTGATTATGATATAGAGCAAGGCATAAATGGTTATTTTGCTAGACATTTGGGAGTGATTACCCATTATCTCGCAGATTATTGTACTTTCCCGCATAATTCCGATTTTAGAGGCTCTTTGAAGGAGCATATGTTTTATGAAAAGAATTTAAAACATTTGTTAAAGGAATATGTAGAAAGGAATGATATACAAAGAAAGCGAAGTCTGAATAGCAAGTTTCATACAGTTGAGGATATTCTTCATTTTATCCAGAAGACGCATGCGGAATATATGAAAACATTAAAGAATATTCGAGTTGATATCCATTATATTGTTGATTTATGTTATAAAGTTGTTGATGCAATTTTACAATTCTTTGAGTATGCTTTCAAGACATTTAATGCGGTGAAGGAAGGTAAGAAACTACAAGCTGGATACTTGACTACATAATAGTAGACGATACCATGACCCTGCACGAGGAGTTAAAATCCTTGCAGGGTCTTTTTGACTTAAAGAACTTTTTGATTATTAATCACAAGTTGAAAACTCATACCAAGGGTATAGGCTGCTTTTTTACATAGCAGCATTCGGTTTAAGAATATCTCAAAATAATCCATTACAGGACTTATGGAAGTATCAATAGTTAGAGATAATTGAAATATCTTTTTATCAATGATAGTCACATGGGATTCCTCGACTGCATAATTTACTCTATCATGAATATCGAATGTGGAGATTTCACGATTGCGTACACGGCTACGACGGACATCAGTTTTATCTGCAAGAATTAATGCTGCAGCTACTGCATTGACCGGGTATGCAGTACTTTCATCATGATTGCCGATGGCAGAGATGATGATGGCATTTTCCTCAGGACTAGCTCCCAGTTGGTCAAGGAGACGAAATGCCATTACAGCACCACTTTGTGCGTGTTCCTGTCTATTAACAATATTACCAATGTCATGCATGAAGCCAGCTATTTTAGCCAGTTCTATTTCTCTTTCTGAATATTGAAGAGTCTTTAAGATATATTCTGCAACTTCTGCTACCTTTGTAACATGGGCCAAGCTATGTTCGGTAAACCCAAGTGCAGCAAGAGCTTTATCCGCTTTCTTAATATAGGTGAGAATGGCTTCGTTCTTTTTTACATCTTCAAATGTTAACATAGGTTCCCCTTTCACCAAAGGCCGCATTGCATTTCCTAAGGTGGGAAATATATGCAGCCTTAATTTCTTTTATTAGTATTGTAGATTTGTTTGATTTTATAAACCTAATCTATTGTGGTTGTTTGGCAACCTTATATGCTTTTAATATCTCCGAAATATATAAAGTATGATAATCTTTATTTGGGTACCAGCTCCTACTCAAGCGTTCGTCCAATAAGCAATCACCGTCTAAGGTCTGTTGGAAAAGTTTTTTGCAGATGAGAACATTTCTTGCCTCATTGAAGTATGGTGTATGATCAGAAAACGCCAATGTTAGGCCGGATTTTGCAATCTTATCTTCTTCACGTCCAGATACACTTCCCATATATTTCAGAACGTTTTTATGTTCTTTCTCGAAGAAATTAAGGGAGAAAGTATCATGGCTATCAATAAATTCTTTTGTATATCGTTGTGGTCGTATTACGGTAAAGGCAACATTTTTGCCATACATAACGCCAAGACCACCCCAGGATGCGGTCATTGCATTTGCCTTGTTTTCATCGCCAGCGGTAATCAGCATCCATTCCTTGCCGATCATCTGAAATGTATTCTTGCGGAGTGACTCCGGAGAAATTTCTTTAAAATAAGTCATTTAATTCACCTTCCTAAAATATCTGTATTAACAGTATTATATGATAAGTTACTAAATGGTGCAATTTTATTTAAGATATATGTTGGAAGTGAAAAAATGATTATGAGACCTTTAATACTGAAAATAAGATTATAAGATTATTTTATTATTGTTCCATATATTTTATAAATCATTCATAGATAAGGAATGCAAAACGAAGGATATTTTCACAACCATATTTCAATGGCATATATTAATTATAAAGTGCATTTTCCGGAGGGTGTAGTGTGAGAGGTAAATCTTTCACACGGTAACTTGTGCTTATACACAAAGTTGCAATCCTAATTAAATGGCGCAAAGAAGCCAGAATGGAGGTTTATATGCAAATTCATGTGGTGCAATCGGGAGAAACATTAAGTTCGATTGCAAGTCAATATGGAATTTCACCGCAACGAATCATTATAGATAACGAGCTTCCTAACCCTGATAACCTCTTAATAGGGCAGAGTCTAGGAATACGAATTCCAGAAACGGTCCATACAATAGCTGAGGGAGATAGTTTATTTAGTATTGCAGAGCAATATGATGTGGCTCCAGAACAAATTCTCCGCAATAATCCATCAATTGCTGAGGAAGAAGTTCTGACCCCAGGAGAAGAAGTTGTGATTACCTTCGAAGGGGAAGAGCCTATTGATGATATACTTATAAATGGTTATGCCTATCCCTTCATTGATCGTAGTGTATTAAGAAAAACATTATCTTTCCTTACTTATTTATCCTTGTTTACTTATGGTTTTTCCCCGCAAGGAGATTTGATTCCATTAGAGGATACTGAATTGATTGCCACGGGGAGGGAGTTTGGGGTGGCACCGATTATGATGCTTGCTCCCATGAATGCGGAAGGGAATTTTGATTCGCAAATTGCTCATAATATGTTTATCAATCCAGAGGGGCAGAACGCACTTATTGAAAATATTATCGCGACTATGCAAGAAAAGGGTTATGTTGGTCTAGATATCGATTTTGAGTTTATTTTACCTGAAGATCGACAGAACTTCATTAATTTTATTGCCAATGTACAAAGCCGGCTGGAACCGCTGGGATTAATTACTATGGTAGCACTAGCGCCAAAAACATCGGGAGAAATGACAGGACTTCTTTATGAAGCTCATGATTATCCAGCTATCGGAGCAATCGCTGACTATGTTCTGCTTATGACATATGAGTGGGGATATCTTTTTGGGCCTCCTATGGCAACAGCACCCCTTAATAATGTTCGGCAGGTTCTAGAGTATGGTGTTTCTGTTATTGATCCCAATAAGATTTTAATGGGTATCCCAAACTACTCCTACGATTGGGCACTTCCATTTGTACAAGGAGAATCAATGGCGGAAGCTCTTTCCAATCAAGAAGCCATTGCCCGTGCGGCACAATTTGGTGTCACCATTCAGTTTGACGAGGAAGCGCAATGTCCATTTTATGAATATACCGATCCCAATGGTGTGGAACACATCGTTTGGTTTGATGATGTAAGGAGCATGGACGCTAAGTTCCGTCTTATACCGGAATTTGGTCTTGCTGGTGCCGGTGTATGGCAAATTATGAATTTCTTCCCGGGTTTATGGATGGTAGTAAACTCTCTGTTTAATGTAAATAAAGTGTTAGAATAAGAATAAATGAATATGATTTTTGGGACTGCTTTTTAATGAAAAAAGCAGTCCATTTTTAATTTTTTAAATATTATAATTCTACCTTATGGATTGGTGATGTGGAAGAACTAAGGCTATTTTATGATATAGAGTTTAGAGTTTAATTGCTTAATATTTATGCATAATGTATAATTAGATGAAAAAATGCAGTGAAAAAACAGTAATTAAGTCGATAACAATAAGAACTATGATTTATAATTCTAAAAAATAATATATAAAGAAGATTTTAAAAGGAGATTTCTTCATTATGAAAAAGAAAAAATTGAGGATTATTGTAGCTGATGACGAAGCAATCCAACGGAATGTTCTTGCCAATATTATTCAAAAAATATGTATCAAGTCAGAGGTTATTGCCTGTAGTAATGGAAATGAAGTATATGATATTTTGAAAAACAAATCTGTGGATATAGTATTATCCGATATTCAAATGCCAATTATGGATGGAATTGGAGAAATTTGAATATGGTAGACACTTATTTGCCATTAATACTACCTTCGTTCTTCGGAGGCGGTGCATTCAATATATTCCTATTAAGACAATTCTTTTTAGCGATTCCGAACGATTTGGATGAAGCTGCTGAAATAGATGGTGCAGGTAAACTACGGATCTTCTTCCAGATTATTTTACCTCTATCCAAATCAGCATTGATTGTGGTTGCATTATTTACCTTCTTGGGTAACTGGAATGACTTTTTCGGACCGATTATTTATCTTAATACTAAAGAAAAGTTTACTTTAGCCGTAGGTCTATTGCAGTTCCAAGGAGACTATTCGACAAAATGGAATTTACTTATGGCAGCTTCAACAATTGTTGTTGCCCCCTGTATTTTAATATATTTAATTGGCCAACGGTATTTAATAGAAGGGATTTCGTTGACTGGAATGAAGGCATAGTTTATATTAGTTACTATACAAATGGAGGGAATGTGATGGAGAAATTTATTGGAAAGCCGGTATCCTTTGATCGGATTGATTTGATAGACGGTTTTTGGAAAGAAAAACAGGATCTATTTCGCAAAGTTACTATAAATGCAGTGTATGACCGATTTGAAGAGACAGGTCGCTTTGAAGCGCTGAAATTTAATTGGAAGGAAGGAATGCCAAATAAACCTCATATCTTCTGGGAATCGGATGTTACGAAATGGATTGAGGGGGCAGCATACTTCCTGCAAAAGCAACGTGATCCTGAATTAGAGGCTAAAGTAGATGAACTGGTTCAACGTATGGTAGATACGCAGGGAGAAGATGGCTATCTTAATGCCTATTTTACTGTAGTGGAACCTGAAGCAAGATTTACAAGAAGAACGGATCATGAATTATATTGTGCTGGTCATTTGGTAGAAGGGGCAATTGC
>JAAYSQ010000122.1 GCA_012523925.1 Clostridiales bacterium | reverse complement strand
GATCTCGTGGATCTATTTATCAATATAAATGAACAATTTAAACAAGCACTCCTTAATAAGAAATAGAATGCTTGCGAATTATAGAAAGGGAGTTGCATATGTCTTATACGGCTCTTTATAGAAAATTCCGCCCGGATAATTTTGAAGATGTTAAAGGGCAGGAGCATATTGTTACTACATTAAGAAACCAGATCAAGGCAGAGAGAATTGGCCACGCTTATCTTTTCTGTGGTACCAGAGGAACAGGTAAGACAACGGTGGCGAAACTTCTAGCAAAAGCGGTTAATTGCGAACATCCAGAAGACGGAAGTCCATGCCAAGAATGCAGTATGTGTAAAGCAATATCTGCAGGAACATCCATGAATGTTATTGAGATTGATGCTGCTTCTAACAATGGTGTGGATAATGTAAGGGAAATTGTTGAGGAAGTCCGCTATTCACCAACTGAAGGCAAATATAAGGTCTACATTATTGACGAGGTCCATATGTTGTCTACGGGAGCTTTTAATGCTCTGCTTAAAACCATTGAAGAGCCACCATCTTACGTTATCTTTATTTTGGCTACCACGGAGGTTCATAAGATACCAATAACCATTTTATCGCGATGCCAAAGATACGATTTTAAGCGAATTTCCATTGATGTTATAACAAATAGATTGAAAGAATTGATGGAAATAGAACATATTGAAGTAGAGGAGAAAGCGCTACGCTATGTTGCCAGAGTTGGTGATGGGTCCATGCGTGATGCTTTAAGTTTACTAGACCAGTGTATCTCCTTTTTTCTTGGAAAGAAATTGACCTATGATAATGTATTAGAAGTTCTGGGGGCTGTTGACACGCAGGTGTTTGGAGAGCTACTCCAATGTATCCGCGAGCAAAACGTGACAGGTTGTATGATTTTGCTTGAGGAAATTGAGACCAATGGCCGAGAGCTGGGACAGTTTATCATTGATTTTATATGGTATTTGAGAAACCTTCTCTTACTGAAAAGTTCTGAGGATGTGTCGGATATGATAATTGAGATATCATCCGAGAATTTGGTAATCCTACAAAAAGAAGCGGAGCAGATGGAAGAGGAAACCTTAATCCGTTATATTCGGATTTTTTCGGATTTATCTAATCAGATCCGATATGCCTCTAGAAAAAAGGTTATGATTGAGATTGCTTTAATTAAACTTTGTAGACCGCAGATGGAACAAAGCTATGAAGCTTTATTGGATCGTATTAAAATACTGGAAGAGAAACTGGAGAAAGGGATTGTTGTTAGTGCAAATCAACAGGAAGTTTCCCCAGAAACACCAGCAAATGCACCTATTAAGACTGAGGTTAAGAAGCCTGTCATCCTACCTGAGGCCTTGCCTGAAGATCTAAAGGAAACGGCTAAGAATTGGCGGGTAATTGTATCAAAAATTACGAAGGAATCACCTGCCCTCGGAGCAGTATTACAGGGGGCTACGATTAGCACGGAAGGTAAGGAACTTGTAATTGTTGTTACAAATGAACTGGATAAGGACATCGTTGATAGGGAAGGACATACGGAAACCATAAAGAATGCGATAGCTTCCATAGTACAAAAGCAGGTACAAATTAGAACAAGATATCTGGATAAAAACAAAGAAAGAATCGATCAGGTACCCGACCTTACAAAGATTATTAAGGTACCGATTGAATACCAAGACTAAGTTAAATATTAGGGTTAAGGTAAAAACTATATTTGACCCTTTAATCAAACATATAAATTAATATTAGTAGATTTCGAAAGGAGAAAATAGAATGGCAAGAAGAGGTGGATTTCCTGGGGGCGGTATTCCGGGTAATATGAACAATTTAATGAAGCAGGCACAGAGAATGCAAAAGCAGATGGAGGAAAAGACCAAAGAGCTAGAAGAGAAAGAATGGGAAGCAAGTGCTGGTGGCGGAGCTGTTACAGTTACGGTATCCGGTAAGAAAGAAATTAGCTCTGTAAAGTTAACCGAGGAAGTTGTAGATCCAGACGATATTGAGATGTTAGAAGACCTAATCGTTGCTGCAACCAATGAAGCATTGCGTAAGATGGAAGAGGAAACATCCGCGTTAATGGGTCAAATTACAGGTGGCTTAAGTGGACTTGGAGGATTTCCATTCTAATGGATTATTACAGTAGTCAGATAAGTAAATTAATAGAGGAATTGTCAAGACTTCCAGGGATTGGTACAAAGACTGCCCAAAGGCTAGCATTTCACATAATAAATATGCCGGAGGAACAGGTAAAGAATCTGTCGAACTCAATTATAAATGCTAAGCAAAATGTTCGATATTGTAAGGATTGTCTAACATTAACAGATAAAGAACTTTGCCCGATCTGCGCTTCGCAGAAAAGAAATAAAAAGCAGATCATGGTTGTTGAAGATCCTAGGGATCTAGCTGCTTATGAGAAAACCGGTAAATACGAAGGGGTCTACCACGTACTCCACGGAGCAATTTCTCCGATGTTGGGTATCGGTCCGGCAGACATTAAATTAAAGGAATTAATGATGCGCCTTCAGAATGAGGTGGATGAAGTTATAATTGCAACTAACTCGAGTTTGGAAGGCGAAGCAACCGCAATGTACATTAGCAAATTAATTAAGCCAGCAGGGATAAAGGTGAGTCGAATTGCCAGTGGTATCCCAGTTGGAGGCGATTTGGAATATATCGATGAAGTTACGCTTCTTCGTGCTCTGGAAGGCAGAGTGGAGTTGTAGGATGGGTCAGTTTATTGTCTAATCAAAATAAACTCCTCACATCTTTAAAATGCATCAAATTAAAGTAAATAAAGTAGTAGTAAAATACAGGAAGACCATAGGGAAAAGGTAAAAGGAAATGCCTTGGAACTATGGTCTTTTT
>JAAYSQ010000121.1 GCA_012523925.1 Clostridiales bacterium | reverse complement strand
ATATTCTTACAATTATTGAAAATATTCTTACAATTATTAAGCGGGTCGCCATAGGAAACGACCCGCAATAATTTACTTATCCAATTCGTATACTTTTCTTAATATATTATCGTATTATTTCTTATCATCATCATATTTCTTATCCGAGTATGGTTTCTTCTTCTCTGGTTTATAAAAGAACACCTTAATCACATAATCCTTATCGGCTTTAACTCCAAATAAGAACTGACCGCATTTGTCAGTAAAAGTAAAGGTAACAGGTTCTAATTCACAAGTATCGTAGCAATCTTTTGATTCCTTTTTTTTAAATAATTTAACAACTGCTCCTTCTACTGGTTTTCCATTAGGGAATTTCACTTCACCATGGATTGCAGCTCTTTTCTCCTCCTCTAATACGATGCACAGATCAATTTCTTCATTAGGTTTAATTCTGTCATAACCACTCAGATCGATTCTTTCTAATTTCCAGCCCATTCATGCACCTCCTTTCCTTGTGTTACGGAAAGGGATCCAAGGTTTCCTCTAATCCCTTCCTATACCATAGTATTCGAATTGTCGAATATTGTTACTTGTATAGGAAGGTAATTATAATGAAACTGGAAATTTTTTATAGCCATTAAAGAGGGGATATTTAATGATCTAATTAAGTAAAGGAAAAAAATACGGTTTGATTAGCGCAGAAGAACCGCCCTGACTGGAGCAGCTTCCGCTTCCGGAACATTGATTGGGGCTGCGACTAGCAAGTATTCCCCTTCCTCTATATCCTTTAAACGTAGTCCTTCCAGAATTACAATGTCTGATTCTAATAATTTTATATGGGTTGGATGCTCTGGTTGACTTCTCTCAATTCCTAAGGAATCGATACCTACTCCTTTTATTTTCTTATCCCTTAAAAACACAGCTCCAGAATCATCTAGGTAGATAAAATCTCCTTCTAGAATATCGTCAAAGGAATTTCTAGTCTTTAAAATAATAAAATCACCCTCGCTAATATCCTTATCCTTCAAATCTTGGCTTGTGATCTTATCAAGACAGCTAGTCAAATCTAGAACCTTGCATTTGGTTATCACCTGTTCCAATTTAAGTGAATCTATCTTCGTTCCGCCAGGAAGCATATGCAGTGAACGATCTAGGTGAGTACCAGTATGCATGTTCATTTCCAGCCTTGATTCATAAGCACTGCCTGAAGTGAAATCACGCTCTACGATAATCTTAGGTCGTTTTTCCTCTTTGCCTTTATACACTGGCATATCATGCGATATCTTCATGGAGATATCAAAAATCTGAAAAGAATTCCAATTCATTTTTAACTCCTTTCTGAGCTTATATATTCCACCATTCTCTACCATCTCTAGCTAATAATTCAAAAGCACTAATAGGTCCCATAGAACCAGCGTCATAATTAGGGAAATTTAAAATTTTATTCTCGCGGTATCGAATAATTTGGTCTGCAAATGACCATGCAGCTTCCACTTCATCCCATCGAGGAAATAGCGTTGCATCACCGCGTAAAATATCATAGATTAAGCGTTCGTATGCTTCCGGAGTATTTCCTTGTGTTGGATTATAATGACTGGTATCCATTTTTGTAGGGATAATTCCATTATGGGTTGAAAAATCTTTTGTATTAAATTGAAAGAATACACCGACATTTGGTTGAATTCTTAACACTAATAGGTTTGGATCTTGGACTTCCTTATCTTTAAAGTACAATATCTTCGGAAGATTTTTGAATTGAATTACAATTTCTGCAGAACTTGTTCCCATTCGTTTACCAGTTCGTATATAGAATGGGGTACCCGCCCAGCGGAAATTATTAATATGAAGTTTTAAAGCTACAAAAGTTTCCGTATTGGAATCTTTGGGTACATTGGGTTCCTCACGGTAACCAGGGACTGGGTTACCATCGATAATTCCTTTTCCATATTGACCAAACACCACATTATTGCGTAGAAATCCTGGTGTGATATCCTCGATAGCTTCTAAAACCTTTTGCTTCTCTGTACGAATGGAATCCATATTTAGATTAACGGGAGCTTCCATGGCAACCATGGAAAGTATCTGAATAATATGGCTCTGAACCATGTCACGCATAGCTCCAGAATTCTCATAATAGCCACTTCTTGATCCTACGCCCAGTTTTTCTGTAAGAGAAATTTGGACATTATCTATAAATTTATTATTCCAAATCGATTCAAATATCGAATTACAAAAACGCAAAACCATAATATTCTGAATCATTTCCTTACCAAGGTAATGATCAATTCGATATATACTACTTTCATCAAATACTTCCAGGAGTTTATTATTGAGTTTTCTTGCCGTCTTTAAGTCTTTGCCAAAGGGCTTCTCAATAATTAGTCGACTCCAAGCATTTGGTTTTTTAGTCATATCACTTGCATGTAATCCAGATACAATTGTTTCAAAATGTTCAGGTGCTACTGCTAGATAAAAGACCCGATTACCTCCTGTATTCGCCCTTTGATCAAGATCATCCAAATATTTTTTGAGTTCAGCAAATCCCTCTTGGTTTGTGAAATCAAATTGATAATAATGCAACATATTCGCTAGTTTAGCCCATTGCTTATCTTCCACCTTATTGCGGGAATGCTCACGTAGTGCGGTATACATTCCTTTCTTGTAGTCCTCCTCGGATATATTTCTTCGTCCGATAGATACTACAGTAAAATTCTTAGGGAGAAGCTTATCGATGACCAGATTATATAAAGCTGGTATTAACTTACGATGGGTTAAATCTCCTGTACCACCGAATATAACTAAGATCGCTGATAAATGATCTCCATTTCCTCCATTCATTTCCATACAACAATTACCTCCTTACAAAGCTGACTTTTGCTAATTATATGCTTTATTCTTTTATCTGATAGCCATGATCCATTAAACTCTGCTTCACTTTACCAAAATCTATTTTCTTAGCGTTAGCACCTTTTGGAAGCGTCATAAATCTCCCTGCCGTTGCTAACATTCCAGGTTTGGTTATATCACGGAAACCGACCTGTGCCAATAAATTTTTCAGCTCTGGGTATTCATTACATAGTTCAAATACATTCTTTTTTAAATCGATTACTTTTGAATCCATATATTTCGACCTTTCTAGCAAAACTAATTTTATTGTCAGTCTCATACATTTAACTGTTTGTAGACATTTTTTCTAGACACGATCCTTTAAAATGCTAGTATTTCCTTATGCAAGCATTATATAAGTATTAATATTACAATTCTTTATCAGAAAATTATAATATACAGATTCAGTTTACCATATTATGAAAAAAATACTGTGATGTAGGTCACAGTATTTTATCTTCCTTGAAGCTTCTCGATTAAATTTGTTTTTCCGTAACTATTTTATATGCAATAGATACAAAATCTCAATTAGAATACTAATTCTTCAAAAATAGCTTTCACAGTTGTCATTTCTTTTAATCGATCTACTTTATCTCCGCAGAATATTAAACCTTCCTCAATATTTCCTCGAACAGCATTGATAAGGGCTTTCGTAATGCAATAGGGAGCCACTTTGGGATTGCAGCGTTCTAGACAACGATAACATTTTTTTATAGGGAGTTTGCCTTCCCCAACCTTCTTCATAAATTTATTCATAATAGCTCGACCAGGCATACCCACGGGACTTATTACGATTTGAACATCATCTTTCTTGGCATCAATATAGGCTTGCTTATATTCAGGACTTGCGTCACACTCCTCGGTTACAACAAATCGACTTGCAATTTGAACTCCATCCGCTCCAAGATCGAGTGCATGCTTAATATCCTCTTGATCAAATATTCCACCGGCAACGACAACCGGTATAGATTTCTGATATTTTTCTTCAAATTCTTTCTTACACTGAATGATTTTTTGTATTTCTTTGTCATAATCAATTTCCTCAAGATGATCCAATTCGTCTTTATTAAAACCAAGATGTCCACCGGCGTGAGGACTTTCAACAACAATCAAATCTGCTGTACGCTGATATTTTCTATCCCACATTTTTAGAATAACTAAAGCTGCTTTAACACTTGATACGATTGGAGCAATCTTAGTCTTAAAACCTTCTACCATTGCAGGTAACGTTATGGGAAGTCCTGCTCCAGAGATAATAAGGTCAGCACCCGCTTCGCAGGCAGATTTTACATAACGCTCATACTGCTTTGTTACTACCATAATATTTACACCAATAATACCTCCCTCTGCCAGTTCCCTTGCTTTTTTTATATGTTTTTTTATCGCGTATAGATTTGTTTCGATCTGTTGCTTATCAAAATCCTCTTCATCATATCCAATCTGCGCTGTAGAAATAATACCAACGCCGCCTTCCTTTGCTACAGCCCCTGCCAATTTAGACCTGCTTACACCAACTCCCATTCCTCCTTGAATTATTGGAAATCTAGCAATCAAGTCTCCGATTACGAGCGGTTTCATTCTCATCTTATTTTTCCTCCTTCAATGACCAAGCTCCTTAGTCATTTAGATTGCACATCAAATAGTTTGATTATCAAAGTATATTTGCTAAAATATCCGGTGAATGTGTCCACCGGTATATTGCCATTATAATTGAACGGAGTTACTATGTCAATATTTAATAGTATATTTTTCTCCATCATGTGGTATTTATAACCACATGAGTTGACGAGAAATAATTTCACTCGTAAATCGTGCCAAACAAGGCCGCCATGCCCGACATAATACATGGCCGACATAATACATTGCATAACATGCGGTACGGCATCCTAATATGAATTTCGTTCACATATGCAAAAACCCCCACTTTTGAAGTGAGGGTCTTTTCCATTGAAATTCACTGATTAGCCCTGAAATGGTGCTAAATCCAGGCGAATAAAGTATCCTTGGTCATGATTACATACTGGACATTCCTTTGGAGGCATATTCCCCGAATGAACATGGCCACAATTCAAACACATCCAGTCGATTTCCTCATCGGATACAAAAAGCTTGTCTTCCTCAAGCAAGGTTGCAAATCTAGCAAAACGGTCACCATGGGTTTTCTCTATTGCCGCTATTGCATGGAAGGTTGCAGCAATCTTTTTAAAACCTTCTTCTTCAGCAATATCACCGAATTCCTTATATACAGGATCAAATTCTTCATATTCGTTATGCTCTGCAGATCGTAGCAGTTTAGCTACGTCTTCATGGATATCCACAGGATAAGAGCCGTCAACATGAATGTTCTCTCCTGCCAATTCTTTTAAATAATCATAAAAAATTTCAGCATGTTCTTTTTCTTGGTCTGCAGTAAATTTAAAAATTGCTTCAATAACATGTAGATGCTTCTTTTTTGCCTGAGAAGCTGCAAAAGTATAGCGATTCCTAGCCTGGCTCTCCCCAGCAAAAGCACGCATCAAATTATCCTTTGTCTTACTGTTTTTAAAATCTTTTGCCATAATAAATAACCATACCTTTCTTCATAATAACCTGCAAATTTTAAGCATGAAAATCAGAGTCTTTCATGCTTTGTAGTGTCAGATATTACCTCAATACTCCTTCTCATACAGTATTCCCAAATTTTGAGTAAAATTCAATAAAACTTGATATTTAAGCAAGAAGTTTATGCAAGAAGGCTAATAAAAAGGAAATGGTTATGGTCAAATATTTATCTATGTTAAGTTTTTGCTATATTACTATTCAGATTATGATATTCCTGCTATGGCTCGTAGTGACTCCTGGTCGATAACTAGAATTGATTTATTATTTATGGAACGGATAATTCCGTCTTGTTCTAATTGCCCTAGCTTACGGCTTACGGTTTCTCTTGCTATTCCTAGATAATTCGCAATCCCCTCTCGGCTTAATGGCAATCGAATTAAGGTACCCTCTGGCACTACGCTTCCATACTTACTTTCAAATTCGATTAACAAACTTCCTAAGCGTGAATCAACATTACGGACTCCCATACTTTGTAGTGCATTCTCCAGTCTTGCCATTCGTTGTCCCAATTCATCAATAATTTTTATTGCAATCTCAGGATAACGATGAATCAATTGCTGAAACTGCATCTTTGACAGAATACAGACTTTTACATCTTGTAAAGTTTCTACGAAAAAAGTAGCCGTCTGATGACTAAGAAGGTTCTGTTCACCAAAGAAATCCCCTTCTGAAAATATATATAAAATCTGTTCTCTTCCATCGGTTGTATACTTAAAAGCCTTAGCGCTGCCCTCACGCATAATTACGATTGATTCCGTTTTATCGCCTT
The DNA here is from genome assembly GCA_012523925.1 of Clostridiales bacterium. Classification (GTDB taxonomy): domain Bacteria; phylum Bacillota; class Clostridia; order Lachnospirales; family Lachnospiraceae; genus Mobilitalea. The sequence continues at coordinate 3,085 of JAAYSQ010000121.1, read as the reverse complement.
CCGAAACAATTAATTCTCCTTTTTTATAACTACGATGATGAATTAATTCTGCAATTCTACTTAATTCCTCCTTATTTAACGCGGAGAAAATTGGAACACGATGTAAGCATATATCATTTGTACAGTGTCCACAGTCGCAACTCGTTGACATTGTAAACACCTCCCCATTTCTATAAAAACTATGATTAATATTTATCCTTTTAAATATAATACCTCTCTATCATAATATATGGAATCATTCAGTGTCAAGCGTTGATAACTTCTTTCAGAACCCATGAATTACCTGCTCAGAAGCATCATTTATGTTCATTAATTCAATATTAATATTATAAATGCGCAATTTATTTAGTGATTTTAGTCTTATATAATTGATAAATAATTGATATATATTAAAAATATTTTTTAAATAAAATTTTTGTTGTTTTAATGTATAATTCTTTTGATAAAAGACATAATAGATAACGGATACGATATAAGAACTTAACATCTTAGTTAATAACTAATCTTACAAGTTCAATCGTATCTATCATATAGAAATAGAAGTTTGTAATTTAGTCTCAGAGTTACAAACCGTGCCAGAGTTGTTCTAGAGATTTGGAGGCTGATTGCGTTGGACAGTTTAATTCTTTAACAAAAGAATTTAGTCTTCCATCCATTCAACAAGTATCATACCTTAAAACGGTATATCTTGCATGAGTTTCTCAAATTCGAAGACAAATTCTAGCAACAAAAAAGAAATGAGACACTAAATGGTAAAAGCAGGGATAATTATTCCTGCTTTTATCATGTTCATATTTATATCATATTCAAATTTATATCATATTCAAATTTAATTATATATTGCACTTAGCAACTAAGTATGCGCATTAACTTAGGCAAGCCTTAGCTAGCTTAAAATCATTTTGACCTCATCTGCATATGCAGCTGACTAATATCATAGCCAGAGGGGTTTTGGAATAATCTTAATCCAAATTCACTTGCTACGGATAAAACATGGTCAAAGATATCAGACTGTGTATTTTCATAGGTAACCCAATTTGTTGTACTGGTAAAAGCATAGATTTCCAGTGGCAATCCATATTCCCCCGGAGGTAGCTGACGAACAATCTGCAACTTATCTGGATTAAGTCCAGGATGATTTTTAATATAATTTCTAATGTATGCTCTGAAGGTACCTACATTAGTTAAATGTCTTCCATTCACTAATACATCCGTATCTACTTGATTTTTCTGATTATACTCCAAGATTTCATTTTCTTTTTCTTCTATATAATTCTTAAGGTAATGAATTTTCTTAAATTTTTCAATCATCTCCGGAGTGCAAAAACCTATACTATTCACATCGATGTAAATGGAACGTTTGATTCTTCTTCCTCCGAACTCCTTCATTCCTCTCCAATTCTTAAAGGAATCTGAAACCAAAGCATAAGCCGGAATAGAAACGATTGTTTTATCAAAATTCCGCACTTTTACGGTATTCAATGTGATATCAATAACATCGCCATCAGCGCCATACTTTGACATTTCAATCCAGTCACCAATTCGTAGCATGTCATTGGATGTTAATTGGATCCCTGCTATAAATCCAAGAATTGAATCCTTGAATACGAAGGAAAACACCGCAGCAAAGGCACCAATACCGCTGAGCCATATTAAGGGATTTGCACCCATAAACTCAGCAACCATAACAATTCCTATTATGATAAAGGAAACAATTTTAACAACCTGTAACAATCCAGTAATTGGCCTTACCTTTGAAATCGGATGCGTACGATAGATATCATTAACAGCATCTAATAATTCGTTAATAACAAGAATTAATATAAGCAGAATATATATAAAGGAAAAACGCTGAATAATCTCCTCAATATTAGGAAAAGCGGGAGCAAAACTATAAACAATGATTCCTGGAACGATATTCCCTATTCTATCAAAAAGCTTTCCCTCAAGTAATAAATCATCCCATTTGTACCGGCTCCTGACTACAAATTTGGCCATAAGCCTTAGGATTACCTTTTTAATAAGAACATGAGCTAGAATGCAGACGAATAGTAGAATTAAAACCATGATGCCAAAAGAAAGATACTCAGATGCGTTCTCACTCATTCCATTTTCAACGAATAAATCTATTATATATGGCATGGAAAATTATCCTTTCTTCTTTCATTTTTATAAATAAACCTATCTTGGTAACGATCTTCCTTATCTCCTAATTTATTCATTTGTATTCTGATACCACTCCACAGGAACTGGACTGCCATCATCAAATAATTGCGGATCTTTTTTCAACAATTTCGAAGTAAGTTCTGCCATTCCTACGACATCACATAGCACACTTTCCGCATCTCCAATTAATCCTTGCTTTGCTATTCCCAAGCTAATAAATGGTTCTAGCATCTTATCATAATTCTGTGACACATCACCTACTGTACTATGGTGTCCACGTAAGGGTCGGTCGATGATTTTTCCATCTTCCTTCACAACTTTCAAATTCCTAGGCTTCTCCATCAGACGGTTAGGAATCTGATGCCATTCTTCTACTCCGTGTAAAAAAGTATTCTTCTTTAAGCTACAACCTAGAAATAAAACTTTCGCTTTCCTGTCGTATAACTTTCCCCAGCAACCATTTCTTGCACATGGTGTATCAAACTGGTCATCTCCTGATATATAATCCTTAGCATCCTTACCTAGGGCAGCTACTGAATGCGTAGGATGCAGAGAGCGAATAACTCCTGGCCTAATACGGAATAGGTTTGTTAAAATCCCTACGCAGGATGGTTCCGTCTTCGGATCAAATATATTATATTCATCATTCATTTGCTCCCATGTATGCGTCGGAAAAATCAGAAGACCTTCCTTCATATATTGGATAAAAGCATCCAATACAGTATCTGCGCCACCTTCTACCTGTCCGACCGCTTTCATCGATGAATGTACCATCAGTGTATCTGTAGGTTTTACTCCAATTTGTATTAATCCGTTTATAATATCCTGTTTTGTATACATATATGTACCCCCGATTTTTTTTATAATCAACTTTTGTTCTTTTATTTACCAAGCCAAATGTATGATACACTCAATACTT
>JAAYSQ010000120.1 GCA_012523925.1 Clostridiales bacterium | reverse complement strand
TAAGGAGGTGAATTTACGTGGCAGTTAAAATTAGATTAAAAAGATTAGGACAGAAAAAAGCTCCTTACTATAGAATCGTTGTTGCTGATTCCAGATCACCTAGAGATGGTAGATTTATCGAGGAAATCGGTACTTATGATCCTTTAAAAAATCCTAGCGTATTTAACGTTAATGAGGAAGCAGCTAAGAAATGGCTTGCAAATGGCGCTAAACCAACAGAAACTGTAGGTAAAATTTTCAAGAATGCTGGTATTCTCTAAGCATCGGAGGTGATATAATGAAGGAATTAGTAGAAATTATCGCTAAATCACTCGTGGATCATCCCGATGAGGTTGTTGTTACGGAAACTGAAACCGACAAAGCACTTGTTGTGGAACTAAAAGTAGCTTCTGAGGACATGGGTAAGGTTATAGGTAAACAAGGCCGTATTGCCAAATCCATCCGTACCGTAGTAAAAGCAGCCGCAACAAAGGATGACAAAAAGGTAGTAGTTGAGATTCTGCAGTAACACATTATCCTCATATTGAAGTGAACTTTTAAGTTTCACTTGTCATAACAAAATTTTTGCAGGATCATTGGAGCTGTCTGTTATGTCCTTTCTGACATAGTATGACAGCTCTTTTATTTAGCAGCAGTCAAGTCGAGTATGAAGATTTACCAAACTTGCCCCGGTAAAGCTTCATAACAATATCAATTAAATGAACGCAGAGGGACAGATAGAATGGATACTTATTTAAGAGTTGGTGTAATAAGTTCAACCCACGGAATTCGTGGCGAAGTGAAGGTATATCCTACAACAGATGATGTAAATCGTTTTAAAGAACTGAAAGAAGTTATCCTTGATACTGGAAAGGATTTGCTTCCCTTGGAAATCGAAAATGTAAAGTTTTTCAAGAAAATGGTTATCCTAAAATTCAAAGGGATTAATGATATCAATGATATTGAAAAATATCGTGGCAAGGACTTACTTGTTACTAGAGAGAATGCAGTTCCTTTAGAAGAAAATGAATATTTTATCTATGATGTGCTTGGTTCAGTTGTTGTTACGGAGGATGGAACTCAATTAGGAATACTGGAAGAAATATTAACTACAAGTGCGAATGACGTCTATGTCGTTAGAACCGACACCAATAAAGAGATTCTCCTTCCTTCTATAAAAGAATGTATCTTAGATATCAATTTAGAGGAAAAGAAAATTACTGTTCATTTAATGGATGGGTTGTTATAATTAACGGTTTTAACTTGTTTGAGGGCTTTTGACCCTATAATCAATTTTTATATAAAGGAAAGGTATGGTAATTAAGATGGATTTTCATGTGCTCACCTTATTTCCTGAGATGGTTTCCCAGGGATTAAACACCAGTATCACCGGCAGGGCAATCGATAAGGGATTGATTTCTTTAAATACAGTGAATATAAGGGACTTTAGCAAGGACAAGCATCAAAGAGTGGATGATTATCCCTACGGCGGTGGTGCAGGTATGGTAATACAGGCAGAGCCGGTGTATGAGTCCTATACCTACTTAATTAATCAAATCAATAAAAAGTATGATAATAAGCCTGATATTAAAAATAAGCAGACTAGAGTTATTTATGTAACTCCACAGGGACCAGTATTCAATCAGAGTATGGCGCAGGAACTTTCGAAGGAAGAAGACTTAATATTTCTATGCGGTCACTATGAAGGAATTGATGAACGTGTTCTAGAAATGATTGTTACCGATTATATATCAATTGGAGATTATGTCCTTACCGGTGGGGAACTACCAGCAATGGTTATGATTGATGCTATTGCAAGGTTAATACCAGGTGTATTAAATAATGATACTTCTTCTGAATTTGAGTCATTGCATGATAATTTACTGGAATATCCGCAGTACACCCGTCCTGAAGTTTTCCAAGGACGCCGGGTTCCGGAAATTCTTTTGTCTGGTCATCATGCGAAAATCGAGAAATGGAGGAGAGAGCAGGCAATCCAACGGACCTTAAATCGCCGACCGGATCTTCTACCAGAAGCGAACTTGACTCCAAAAGAAAGGGAGTATCTACGACAACTTCAGCAGTAAAATTCAATAATTTATTATAAATATTTTTATAAAAATACTTGCATTCCATACCATTCTATGTTAAAGTAATTTATTGTGAGACGAGATGGTCCTCTAATATGATTTGATATATTAAGAACATCTAATTTTAATAGGAGGTCACAAAATGAACGATATTATTAAGAGTATTGAAGCGGAACAATTAAAAGATAAGGTTGCTGATTTTAATGTAGGTGATACTGTTCGTGTTCACGCTAAAGTTAAAGAGGGTAACCGTGAAAGAACTCAGATTTTTGAGGGAACTGTTTTAAAGAGACAGAACGGTGGCGCAAGAGAGACATTTACTGTTAGAAAAACATCCAACGGTATTGGTGTTGAAAAAACTTGGCCATTGCATAGTCCTATTATCGAGAATATCGAAGTAGTTAGACATGGTAAAGTAAGACGTGCAAAACTGTACTATTTACGTGATAGGGTTGGTAAGAAAGCTAAAGTTAAAGAAGCAATCAAATAGTACAAGGAATAAAGAAGCATTTAAGGGACAATACATATTTGTAATTGTCCCTTTTTTAGAAAACAAATCTATATTATAATTGTAATGGGCTTTTACATGCTCATATAAATTTAAAATATTTACTTCATTTTGGATTGAAAGGTACTGGTATCCTATGGATTATGATTTTGATAGAGAAAGTAAAAGACCGCTAATCATGAAAATAATTAGGGAAATATTTGTGTGGTCATTACAAATAGCGGCGGTAATCTTATTGGCGTATTTTATTGTTTATTATACCGTGGAAAAGACGGATATGGTCGGTGTTTCTATGGAGGAAACCTTATACGATGGGGAATCTATCATAATAAATAAATTTTCTTACCGTTTCAGGGATCCCAGCCGTTTCGAAGTAATAGTTTTTAAGCAAAGTGGTAAGGAGCATAGTTATTATAATATTAAACGGATCATCGGATTACCGGGGGAAACTGTTCAAATAATAGATAATAAAATATATATTAATGGAAGTGTTGTAGAGGAACCTATGAATGTGGACCCGATGATTAATTATGGCCTTGCAGAAGAAGCAATTACATTAGAAGAGAATGAATACTTTTTACTTGGCGATAATCGAAATAATAGTGAGGATAGCCGGTTTGCAAGTGTCGGAACTATCCGAAGGGAAGAAATCATAGGAAAAGCTTTCTTGCGTCTCTCCCCATTTAATTTTGTAGACAAGCTGAACCTTAAAATTATAGAAACAGAAGAGTAGTTATTACAGAAATGAGGATGAATATGATTCAATGGTATCCGGGCCATATGGCCAAAGCAAAGCGAATGATGCAGGATAATATTAAGCTAATCGATGTGGTAATTGAGCTGGTAGATGCCCGTGTTCCACTCTCCAGCAAGAATCCGGATATTGATAAATTAGCAAATAATAAATCTAGAGTAATATTATTAAATAAATATGATATGGCTGATCAACGTCATACAGATGCCTGGAAAGATTATTTTGAAGCAAAAGGATACTTTGTTGCGCTAGTGAATTCAAAAAGTGGTAAAGGTGTTAAACAGGTGCGGGAAATTGTTAACAAAGCCTGTGAAGAAAAAATAGCAAGAGACCGAAGGAAAGGCATTATTAATCGGCCGGTACGGGCTATGGTTGTAGGTATTCCTAATGTAGGAAAGTCTACCTTTATCAATAGTTTTGTCGGTAAAGCGACTACCAAAACCGGTAATAAGCCTGGCGTTACAAAGGGGAAACAATGGATTCGTATCAATAAATTCATAGAGCTTCTGGATACACCTGGTATCCTTTGGCCAAAATTTGAAGATCCTGCCGTTGGGATACGACTTGCCTTGATAGGATCGATTAATGATACGATCATTAATAAAATAGATCTAGCATTGGATTTAATTCTATTTATTCATGAAAATTATCCTGATGCTTTAAAGAAACGTTATGAAATTGAAGTAACAGATCCTTTAGAAGACAAAAAAGATGCCGCCAAAGTACTAGAGCAAGTTGCTATCAAACGCTCTTGCTTATTAAAAGGTGGCGAACCCGATCTAGAACGTGCTGCGAATCTTCTCCTAGACGATTTTCGAAGCACCCGACTCGGCAAAATAACACTTGAATGTCCGTGATAAGCAGATTAGTCCATACATGCTAGAGTCTTTCTCAAGCTTGCTTGAAGAAAGACTATGGCGTGGATGGATAAGTGCAACGCGAGCCTGATAACGCAGTTATCTGGCTCCTAATCTGCTTATCACGGAGTTCAAATTAGCATGAATATTTCTCAAGCTTGCTTGAAGAAAGACTATGGCGTGGATGGATAAGTGTAACGCGAGCGAGATAACGCAGTTACCCGGCTCCTAATCTGCTTATCACTAAAATATAGATATCTAATCATCAATAAATCACGTGATGAACCATGTGATTTATTGTTTTTTGCATTTCACAATAATAACCATATAACCAAAGTATATATAATATTGATTTAAAAATTATAAAATATAATAAGATTAAAATCTAGTATTTAGAATTAAATCTAAAGATGCTATAATCCTACTAGTGTATAAATTTATGAGGTGAATTACGAATGAATAATAATAGGAATGCTAAAAGTGATCGTAAGAAAATTGCAGAGATTAAATTAGAATTTATGCAGGCGGAAATCTCGCAATTACCAATGTTATTACAAAAATATCAAGATGATGAAAGAAGCGGTGTCAAGACATTATGTAAGAAATATAATAATAAATTAACCGCGCTAGACAAAGAATTAAAACGTATTGAAACTATGAAGAAGTATGAACTTCAGTATAAGGATTATGAATACATCTGTGGAGTTGATGAGGTTGGAAGAGGCCCTTTAGCCGGTCCGGTAGTGGCTTGTGCAATTATCCTACCTAAGGATTGTAATATTCTTTATCTTAATGATTCCAAGCAATTATCGGAAAAGAAGAGAGAGGAATTATACGATGAGATAATCGCTTCAGCCGTATCTTTCGGCGTTGGAAGCATACCGCCACAGAAAATTGATGAGTTAAATATTCTGGAAGCTACTTATGAAGCCATGCGTCAAGCGATTAATAATCTATCTGTGAAACCTGATATATTATTGAATGATGCAGTTACGATACCAGATGTTGATATAAAACAGGTACCGATTGTGAAGGGTGATAGCAAAAGTATCTCTATAGCTGCAGCAAGTATTGTTGCAAAAGTTACGAGAGATCGCTTTATGGTGGCTTATGATCAAATTTTTCCAGAATATGATTTCGCCAACAATAAAGGTTATGGTTCAGCAAAACATATCGAAGCGATAAAGAAATTCGGTCCTTCACCAATACATAGAAAAAGCTTTATCAAAAACTTTATCTAAAACTTTCCAGTCACACTTAACTAATCTGCTTATCGTGGATATTGATAATCTCACTTTTTATGGTAATATATTAGTAGGTATTCGAATGGTAATTATAAGTAGGGTGTTGGGATTTTGAGATTAATATATTTTACTGGAGGATAACGATATGGAGAAACAAAAGGGTGATATTCCATTAAAAACAGCGGTTGCCTTATCGTATGATCCTGAGGATTTAGCTCCAAGAGTTATCGCCTCAGGTAAAGGGTATATGGCCGAACGCATTATTGAGAGAGCAAATGAACAAAACATTCCTCTCCACCAAGACGATGCTTTAGCAAGTACCCTATCTAAGCTTGAGTTGGGTTCCAGTATACCACCAGAGCTCTACGATGTAGTAGCCGAAATTCTTGTATTTGTTAGTGATATGGATCAATTAAAGGGTAAGGTGTATGATGAATAAAAGAGAAATAGGCACCTTTTATGAAGAGAAAGCAGCCCGTTACTTAGAAACGAATGGATATCAGATTAAAGCGAAAAACTTTCGATGTAGAATTGGAGAAATTGATTTAATAGCAATCGAAGGAGGATACCTTTGCTTTATTGAAGTAAAATATAGATCCAATGATCGCACTGGAAATCCTGCAGAAGCAATTACACCAACTAAGATTCGAAGAATTACTAGGACTGCGGAATACTACATGTTAGTCAATCGCATCATGCCGGATACCCCTTGCCGCTTTGATGCTGTGATCATATTAGATGATGAAATTACACTTATTAAAAATGCTTTTGATGGGATTCTCTAATATAATCGATTTAAATACGCACAAGAAGTTACTGTGTGTTCTATAATACTAACATCTATCTCTATTTTCGTTCTTATCGTTAATTATCCAACAGAAAGGTAAGGTTTTAATGAAATTTAAAAATAATTCCCACGCACAGATTGATTTTACAATAGATGTACCTTATATTACATTTCCGGTTTTATCGGATATTCCCTTTATTCAACATGGCTTTTCTACTAGGTTGGGCGGAGTAAGTAGCGGTAATTTTGCAACCATGAATCTTGGTTCAGATGCAGTACCGGATGGGGATACCACAGAAAATATTAAGGAGAATTTCTGCAGAATCGCAAATTGTATAGGCTTCGATCCTCAATCGATTGTGGTATCAAAGCAGGTACATAAAACAAATATACTACGTGTTGATGATAAAGACCGTGGAAAAGGCATATGGAAAGAAAGGGATTACGACGAAATCGATGGATTAATCACCAATACACCGAATGTAACCCTTGTCACTAAGTATGCGGATTGTGTACCTCTTTTCTTTGTTGATACGAAGATGAAAACGATTGGACTCACCCATTCAGGATGGCGTGGCACAGTAATGAAGATTGGTAAGATTACCGTAGATAGAATGCAAGAGGAGTTTGGAAGTAATCCAGAGGATATAATTGCAGTCATCGGTCCATCCATTTGCAAAGATTGCTATGAGATCGGGCATGAGGTGGCAACAGAGTTTCAAAAAGTATTTTCTCAAAACGAATTGAACGATATTCTATACGATAAAGGTAATGGAAAATATTTATGTGATTTATGGGCAGCCAATCGCTCTGTCTTATCAGAAGCTGGATTAAGGAAAGAAAACATTCACACGTCACAGGTTTGCACTGCTTGTAATAGTGACTTGCTCTTTTCTCATCGGAAAACCGGTGGTAAACGAGGAAGTCTTGCTGCATTTCTAGCATTAAAATAGCAATTTATAATAACTATATAATATTTATAAGATATACTTGTAACCTAAACTATGTAAGTAAATAAACATATAATATTTAATTTAAAATAATATATAAATGGTAAATGTCTATAATAATCAATAATAAATAATAAATATTGGTAAGCTAGAATTATTATAGATATTAGAGAGATTGGTGTATGATATGAAAAATAAAGCACACATTATTAAAGAGATTGAAGCTGGCAGTATTGCTGAGGAATTAGAGTTAGCTCCTGGTGACGAACTTATTTCCATAAATGGGCATAAAATTAAGGATGCCTTTGATTATTATTATCTGGTAAAAGATGAGGAACTTACAGTAATTATTAAAAAACCAGATGGTGAAGAATGGGAGCTTGAAATAGAAAAGGATTTTGATGAAGACCTTGGTATTGAATTTGTAGAAGGCTTAATGGATGAATGCCTATCCTGTAAAAATAAATGCGTATTCTGTTTTATTGATCAGATGCCACCAGGTATGCGTGATACGCTATATTTCAAGGATGACGATGCTAGACTTTCCTTCCTACAGGGGAATTATGTCACACTCACAAATCTTAGTGACGAAGAAATAGATCGTATTATATTTTATAAATTATCACCGATTAATATATCTGTACACACAACCAATGCTGAATTAAGAAAAAAGATGCTCAACAATCGATTTGCAGGAACAGCTTTGGAAAAAATGCAAAAGCTAAAAGATAACGGCATTACAATGAACGGTCAGATAGTATTATGTAAAGGTTGGAATGATGGAGAAGAACTGGAGAGAACCCTTCATGATTTATCAGCGTTTTTACCTGAGATGCAGAGTTTATCCGTTGTACCAGTTGGATTAACCAAATTCCGTGATAATCTAGCACAACTAGAACCTTTTACTAAGGATGATGCAAGGGAAGTTCTTGACATTATTCATCGTTGGCAAAATATTTTCTTAACACATTATAATACCCGTTTTGTGTATGCAGGAGATGAGTGGTATATTAAGGCAGATCTTCCAATACCGGAGGAAGATGACTATGAGGGTTATCCGCAGATAGAAAATGGTGTTGGCTTAATTCGGTCAATGCAGGAGGAATTCAAGGAATATTATGAAACCATAAAAGGCGATGATCGCAGTAAGAATATTTCCATAGCCACTGGTGTTCTAGCCACTCCATATATTAAACAGATGGCAGAGAAATTGATGGAGAAATTCCCAAACATCAAGATTAAAGTATATACTATTATCAATAATTTTTTTGGAAAAGAAATTACTGTAGCTGGTCTAATTACTGCTGGTGATTTGGTAGATCAGCTTCATGAGAAACCTTTAGGAGATTGCTTGCTTCTACCAGATGTATTACTAAAGCATGGGGAAACAATACTTTTAGATGATCGTACAGTGGACGAAGTTGAATTATCTTTACAAACAAGAATCCATATTGTACAATCAGATGGAAAGTCTTTCATAGATGCTATTATCGAATAAATAAAAGCAAAACTCATAAAAATATGAAGATGGTAAAAAATTATATTAAAATTTTTCACAAGGCAAATGATATAATAATTTGCTTGCAAATCTTGTGCCATCGAGCCAAATTTGCAGATTGACAAGAAAGGTATGGTTATAAATGAGCAGACCAATTGTAGCTATCGTCGGCAGACCAAACGTAGGAAAATCAACTTTATTTAACGCATTGGCTGGGGAACGTATTTCCATAGTAAAGGATTATCCAGGCGTTACTAGAGACCGCATATATGCTGATGTTACATGGCTTAATACACAATTTACAATGATAGATACCGGTGGTATTGAACC
>JAAYSQ010000119.1 GCA_012523925.1 Clostridiales bacterium | reverse complement strand
GCCCCAGCACCAATGCCAGCCCCTGCACCAGCACCAGCGCCAGCCCCAGCACCAATGCCAAGACCGACACCGCAACCAATACCGGTGCCAAGGCCAGCCCCCGCACCAGCACCAGCGCCAGCCCCGAGACCAGCACCAATGCCAAGACCAACACCAAGACCAGTACCGGCACCGTGCCCCCCTTGTCCACCATGCCCCGAGTGCCCTGTGCCACAACCATGTCCAGAACCAATGACTCGAATTGAGTATCGGCCATATCCAGTTCCAGTTCCAGTGCAGAAACCAAAACCTTGCCCAGATTGTGTAATAGAACCAGGTGTCATCTTTGGATGTGTCTGGGGATGCACTTGTTGCTGCAACCACCCTTGGGAAGTGAAGTTATTCCAGAACTGTGAGGAAAAGAAAACTCTTCTATATTGCGAAAATATCAGATCCTGTGGTTGTTTCCGATTTAAAGTACCTTGCGATGGATACTATTCATTGGAAATCTGCCCAGTAGGTCCAATAAAGCATAACAGGATTTGTAAGCCAATGTTAACATTAAAGAATGTAGGAGTATTGAATTTAAGGATTGATTAGGATACTATAGGTTATAGGACTTAGAAACTGTGACAATAATATATAAAATACAGAAGGGAGAAGTGAGAATGACAAAAGTTTATATCTTTTTAGCAGACGGATTTGAAGAAGTGGAGGCATTAACCGTTGTAGATCTACTTCGAAGAGCTGACATGGATATTGCTATGGTTTCTTTAAATGGAACCAGAATGGTTACCGGATCCCATAATATTACTGTCCAAGCAGATATGGTATTTGAGGATAACGAATTTAAGGATGCTGATTTACTTGTTCTTCCAGGTGGAATGCCAGGTACAACGACAATTATGAACCATGAAGGCTTGGACAAATTGTTGAAGGAGTACCATGCAAAAGGAAAACATTTGGCGGCAATCTGCGCAGCACCTACGGTTCTTGGTCAGAAAGGGATGCTAAAAGGGAAGAATGCCACCTGTTTTACTGGTATGGAAGAGCAATTACTCGGTGCAAATGTTATGGACGTCTCTGTTGTAGTAGATGGAATGATTACCACCTCGAAAGGATTAGGAACTGCTATCGACTTTTCCCTATCCCTTATTAAGAGTTTTAAAGGAGAAGAAGAAGCGAAAAAAATGGCATCGGAAATTCAATACAAACATTATAACTAAGAAGCGCTAAGTCTACTTCATGGTTTTATATGGTGTAATTGATTTGCGTAAAAGTAATAGGCAAAATAAATTAGGCAATGCCATACATGCATTAACTAAGTCGGTTAATTCCCATACTAGTTGTAGGGACATGATGGAGCCGACAAAGATCATAACAATATAACACACGCGGTAGGTATTTATTCCGGACTTTCCGAATAAGTATTCTACCGCTTTTTCACCGAAGTAGGACCATCCAATTAAAGTTGCAGTAGCAAAAGCAATAAGGGAAATTCCTAATAAAAACTCACCATAAGGGATTGCCCGAAAGGCAGCAGTAGTAAATTCAGCAAAGGAATAGCCATCTACGGAGGCAGGATGCTTTAATAGATTTGTTACAATAACTAATCCGGTAATCGCGCACATAACTACGGTATCCCAAAAGGTTGCACTCATTGAAATTAGAGCCTGCCTAGAGGGGTGGGATGTTTTGGCTCCTGCAGCAGCAATGGCCGCAGAACCTAGTCCTGCTTCGTTTGTAAAGAGACCTCTTGCGATGCCGTATCGAGCAGCAGAACGTATAGTACTGCCAATGAACCCTCCAAGTACAGCCGCTGGTAACTTTGTAGGAAGAAAAGCAGAACGAAGAATAAGGCTGATGGATGGTAATAAATAGGGGGAATTTATTCCTAGAATGATTAGGCATCCTATTATATAAAAGATACCCATGGCTGGGACAAGCCTACTACATATTTTTCCAATGGATTTAACACCCCCAACGATAACTAGTCCAACTAGGACGGCAATAATAATTCCTACTAGGTACTCCGGAAATCCCCAAAGCCGGTTGGCGGTTTCTGTTACGGCTCTGGCCTGTGTAGAGCAGCCAACACCGTAGGAAGCAATTAATGTACAGAAACTAAAGATTATTGCAAGCCATTTTTTATTAAGGCCATATTCCAAAGCATACATTGGCCCTCCTATAAATGTTCCATCCTCAGTTTTTCTACGAAATAATACGCCCAAAAAGCACTCAGCGTATGAAGTAGCCATACCAAGAACTCCAGTTAGCCAACACCAAAAGATTGCCCCAGGTCCCCCGAGAGCAACAGCAGTAGAAATACCAACAATATTGCCAGTACCAATTGTTGCTGCCAGTGTATGTGAAAGGGCTGCAAATCCGCTAATATCGCCTTCGGAATCCTTCTCCGGTGTTACGGATAATTTGATTGCCTTTAATGTATGTTTTTGAACTCCCTTCAAGCGAAATGTAAAATAAATATGTACACCGAATAAAAGAGCGGGCATTGGAAAACCCCATATAAAGTTATTGAGACTTGTGATAACATCTAACATATTTAACATTTCTCCATAATGTTTTTTATAAGTATATGATATTAAGGCAGGAAGTAGTCTTACTAAGCAAGCTTGTGCTATTTTGGTACCAAAACTCCCCTTTTTCAACATAATTTGAACAATTATGATATATTTTGTATTTTATTAATCCTATTATCTTGACAAATGTAATATAATGCAATATAATTACATTATATGTAAAGGAGGGAAAGTTATGGTTGCGAATGACAGGGATTATAGTGAGGATGAATTTGGCTTCGCATGTCCTTTCCATTCCTATATTGGATGTGATAAGGATAGCGGTTACTATTATCTATCACCGGAAATTTGTAAGGACATTGTCATCGATTTCGGTGTTAGAGGAATTCATACATCGAAGGCTATTAAGAAAGTGCGAAATAATATTAACTACATAGGAGAGGTTGTGGAACGTGCAATTCCAGCCTTTCGTTTTATAGATCCACAAATAATTTACCATTATGGAAGTGAATTTGCGGAATGTTTAGTAGAAGCCGCAGGTGACGGAAAAGGATTGGATATTGTAATTGGATATCCCAAAGTTTTGGTATTTAAAGTTAGTTAAATTCATTCAAATTTCTGTTAATCTTTTTTTTCTAATCCATGGATAGCTACACAATAATTACCATCATAAAATTTCAAGAGCTGTAAACAATATCATTACAAGCAACAAATAACAGAATCACGTGCGGGGATAATACTTACTTATTAGAACCGCTGAACCTACAATCAGCTGATTTTGATATCTTGATTGCTTTGATATTAACAAAGACGGAGGTGAAATAAATATGGCAAGTAATAATAATAGTGGTTCCAACAGAGTAGAAGTACCTCATGCTAGAGAAGCTCTTAACCGTTTTAAGATGGAAGTAGCTAATGAAATTGGTGTTCCATTAAAACAGGGCTACAATGGTGACTTAACAAGTAGACAGAACGGTTCTGTAGGCGGAGAAATGGTTAGACGTATGATAAGAAGACAGGAAGAGCAAATGGCAGGACAATCCGGCCAACAGCAACAGTAATTAATTTTTAGATAAAGATATCACCGGGATAACCGGTGGTATCTTTTTATACATAGAGCTATTTATAGTAATAAAAATCAAATGTCACTTCTTGCGAGTAACTTTTCTTCTATATTAAAGTCATTAACAATTATTATCAAATTGAATATAAAGGGAGTAAATTTCAATATTCTAGGAAAACTCTTTTCAAGTTCTAGGATATTATGATAGAATAAGATAAATTTATATAAAATATGCCTTACGAATAAACATTTACTTAATATAAACTGGCATATAATTTTATATAGCATGGAAAGGACTTTGGAAAGAATGGGTAAATATTTTGGTACTGATGGATTTCGTGGGGAAGCGAATGTAGATCTTACAGTAACACACGCCTATAAGGTAGGAAGATTTCTTGGATATTATTATGGAAAGGATCATAAAGCAAAAATCGTAATCGGCAAGGATACGAGAAGATCTAGCTATATGTTTGAATATTCTCTCGTTGCCGGGCTTACTGCCAGTGGTGCAGATGCCTATCTGCTTCATGTAACGACAACACCGAGTGTATCTTATGTTGTACGAACGGAAGGTTTCGATGGTGGTATAATGATTTCTGCCAGTCATAATCCTTACTATGATAATGGTATTAAAATTATCAATGGCAATGGCTATAAGCTAGAAGCAGAGGTAGAACAATTAATCGAAGATTACATAGATGCAGAGGAAGATACCATTCCTTTAGCAACCAGGGAGAACATAGGAAGAACCGTGGATTATGCAATCGGAAGAAATCGTTATATTGGATATTTGATATCATTAGCAACCAGATCTTTCAAAGATTTGAAAGTTGGGCTTGATCTTGCTAATGGATCTGCGACCTCCATTGCAAAAGGGGTTTTTGATGCACTTGGAGCGAAAACCTATGTCATTCATAGTGAACCAGATGGTACGAATATTAATCGTAATTGCGGCTCTACTCATATAGACGTTTTACAAAAACATGTATTGGAAAACAATCTAGATGTAGGATTTGCCTATGATGGTGATGCGGATCGATGTTTGGCAGTCGATGATATGGGCAATATTATAGACGGGGATTTAATTCTCTATTTATGCGGTGTGTATATGCATGAGCGTAATGATCTTGCCAACGATACCATTGTTACAACAATTATGACGAATATGGGTCTATACGAAGCCTTGGACCGTAAGGGTATTAAATATGAGAAGACTGCTGTAGGTGATAAATATGTATATGAAAATATGATGATGAATGGATATTCCCTAGGTGGTGAACAATCTGGGCATATTATATTTAGTAAACATGGAACAACAGGAGATGGCATTTTAACCTCATTAAAGCTTATGGAGGTAATGCTGGAGAGTAAGGCAAAACTTTCTACACTTATTAAGGATATAACTCTTTTCCCACAGGTGCTGATTAATGTTCCAGTCAAGGATAAAAAAGCAGTTCAGGATGATCCAGAAGTAGCCAAGGAAGTGGAGACCCTACATGAGCAATTAGGTAAGAATGGAAGAATCCTAGTTCGACAGAGCGGAACTGAGCCTGTTATCCGAGTAATGGTAGAAGCTAAAACTGAGGAAATATGTAACCAGAAAGCAAACAAAATTGTTCAGCTGATGAAAGAAAGAGGTCATGTTCTTAATGATTGATTTTAGAATTTGACGTTAAATTTGTATTAAAAATAAATTCTAGTATTTACAGATATGATATGATATAATATCCACGGTAAGCGGGTTGATCCTTATAAGCTAAGAAATTTTCAAATTTACTTAATGAAAATACAATAGCAGTCTGGATTTATGTGGGCAAGAATATCGAATCAATCGAATTATTAATCGGCGTATATATATCTTATTTATGATATAATAGATAATATGTACTTTTATGCAGAAACTGTATAAAATTTTAAAATAGTAGAAAAAGTACATTGTACAAGGAGGAAAACAAATAATGAGTTTACAAGTTGAAAAACTAGAAAAGAATATGGCAAAGCTTACTATAGAGGCTTCCGCTGAAGAGTTTGAGAATGCTTTACAACAAGCATATCTTAAAAACAGAAATAAAATAAGTGTACAGGGTTTCCGTAAAGGGAAAGCTCCTCGTGCAATCATTGAAAAAATGTATGGCGCAAGCATATTCTATGAGGATGCAGCAAATGCTCTTATTCCGGATGCATATGAGAAAGCGGCTGTGGAAAGTGAACTTGATATTGTATCAAGACCAGAAATTGATGTGGTTCAGATAGAGAAAGGCAAACCTTTCATTTTCACTGCACAGGTAGCTGTGAAACCAGAGGTAACTTTAGGTGACTACAAAGGAATTGAAGTAGAGAAGAAAGAAATTGAAGTTACTGAAGAAGAAATTATGCAAAAAGTTGAACATGAGCGCGAGCATAATGCAAGAATGATAACTGTAGATGACAGAGCTGTTCAGGATGGCGACATTACAGTAATTGATTTTGAAGGATTTGTTGACGGTGAAGCTTTTGAAGGTGGTAAGGGCGAAGATTACTCCTTGACCATTGGTTCCCATTCCTTTATCGACAATTTTGAAGAACAGATAATTGGTAAAGAAATTGGTGAAGACGTTGAAGTGAATGTGACTTTCCCTGAGGAATATCATGCTAAGGAACTGGCAGGAAAGCCTGCAATGTTCAAAGTAAAAGTAAAAGAAATAAAGGTAAAAGAGCTTCCTGAATTAGATGATGATTTTGCACAGGATGTATCAGAGTTCGATACCTTAGATGAATATAAGGAAAGTATCAAGAACAGCATTAAAGAAAGCAAGGAAAATGATGCTAAGGTAGCAAAAGAGAATGAAGTAGTTGATAAGATTATTGAAAATGCAACTATGGATATTCCTGAACCAATGATAGATTTCCAAGTAAATCAGATGGCTGAAGAATTTGCACAGAGATTACAGAGCCAGGGTCTATCCGTTCAACAATACTTCCAGTTTACAGGAATGGATGCTAATAAATTCTTTGAAAGTTTAAGACCACAAGCGATAAAGAGAATTCAAAGCAGATTAGTATTAGAAACAATTGCTAAAGTAGAAAAGATTACTGCATCCGATGAGGAGCTTGATAAGGAATTAGAGAAGATGGCATCCATGTACCAGATGGAAGCAGATAAGCTCAAAGAGATCATCGGTGAAAGAGAAAAAGAACAAATTAGAGAAGACATCGTTGTTCAAAAGGCAGTTGACTTTGTTGCAGAGCATGCGAAAGAAGTAAGCAAGTAGAATAGGTAATGGTAGCAAGTAATAGATATCATATCTAGAAACGATAATTGTAGTCTAAGGTAAGGAGGAATAATATATGAGTTTAGTACCTTATGTTATAGAACAAACAAGTCGTGGGGAAAGAAGTTACGATATCTTTTCCAGATTACTAAAAGAAAGAATTATCTTCCTTGGTGAGGATGTAAATGATACAACTGCTAGCATAATTGTTGCACAGATGTTATTCTTAGAAGCAGAAGATCCTGGAAAGGATATTAATTTCTATATTAATAGCCCAGGAGGTTCTGTTACTGCAGGAATGGCAATTTACGATACGATGAATTATATCAAATGTGATATTTCAACAATCTGTATTGGTATGGCAGCGAGCATGGGAGCATTCCTTTTAGCCGGTGGAACAAAGGGTAAGAGATTTGCTCTTCCAAATGCTGAGATTATGATTCATCAGCCTTCAGGTGGTGCTAAGGGACAGGCGACAGATATAAAGATTGTTGCAGACAATATTATTAGAATAAGAAAGAAATTAAATGAGATTCTAGCCGAGAATACCGGTAAGCCGATCGAAGTTATTGAAGTTGATACCGAAAGAGACAACTATATGACTGCTCAGGAAGCTATGGAATATGGAATAATTGACGGTATATTAACAAGAAGATAATATACGGCATGGTACACGACACAGAGATGAGGTGAATAGGCAATGGCAGGTAAAATAGAAGAGAGAAAACAGCTGAGATGTTCCTTTTGCAATAAGACACAGGACCAGGTTAGAAAACTAATTGCCGGACCAGGAGTGTACATTTGCGACGATTGTATTGAAATATGTAGCGAAATCATTGAAGAGGAATTTGATGGTGAACCTTTAAGAGATACCGATATTAATCTTCTGAAGCCAATGGAGATTAAGAATTTTCTTGATCAACATGTAATTGGGCAGGAAGAGGCAAAGAAGGTATTAGCTGTATCCGTTTATAATCATTATAAAAGGGTTCTTGCAGACAAAGATTTGGATGTGGAACTTCAAAAGAGTAATATTTTGATGATTGGACCAACTGGATCTGGTAAGACATTTCTTGCACAGACATTAGCCAAACTATTAAATGTTCCATTCGCCATTGCAGATGCAACTGCTTTAACTGAAGCAGGCTATGTGGGTGAAGATGTTGAAAATATTCTGTTGAAGATAATTCAGGCAGCAGATTATGACATAGAGCGAGCAGAATACGGTATTATCTATATTGATGAAATTGATAAGATAACCAGAAAGTCGGAGAATACTTCAATTACTCGAGATGTATCTGGGGAAGGTGTTCAGCAGGCTCTATTAAAAATAATAGAAGGTACGGTTGCATCCGTTCCTCCGCAGGGTGGAAGAAAACATCCTCACCAAGAATTTATTCAGATTGACACATCTAATATATTATTTATCTGTGGTGGAGCTTTTGATGGACTTGAGAAAATTATTGAATCACGAATTGGTGAAAAATCTATAGGATTCAATGCGCTTATTGTTGAGAAGAATAAAACCAATGTTGGTGAGATATTCCGTCAGGTAATGCCACAAGATTTAGTTAAGTATGGTTTGATTCCTGAATTTGTAGGCCGTGTTCCAGTTACAGTAGCTTTGGATATGTTGGATGAAGAAGCATTAATCAGGATATTAGTTGAGCCAAAGAATGCGATTGCAAAACAGTATAAAAAACTATTCGAAATGGATGGCGTTGAGCTTGAATTCGAAGAAGAGGCTCTCAAGGAAATTGCACAGCAGTCTTTTAAGAGGAAAATTGGTGCAAGAGGTTTACGAGCAATTCTAGAAGAAATAATGATGGAATCCATGTATACGGTTCCTTCAGATGATAGAATTAAAAAATGTATTATAACAAAGGAAGCAGCACAAGGAAATGAAAAACCCCAATTCATACTTGTGGAAGATGGTCTTCCAAGAAAAACAAGTTCTAAAAAAGCAACAAAGAAAAATAGGGGTGAAATTGCATAGTATAAGATAAATGTAATAGGATTAGGTAAGTAAATCCGTTTATCATGAAATGAGGCCTACCATGAGGAATAATCTTAAATGGGAGGCTTTGTTTCTTCATGATAAGCGTTCTACTATATTATAATTTACAAGCAATTTTTATGGATATAATAGAAACATAGAATGGTATATGAGAGGTAAAACGATGATAATTAAAAGCGCAAACTTGGAAACTGTATGTGGTGTTACCAGCACGATACCAGAGAACGATAAACCGGAGATTGCATTTGCTGGAAAGTCAAACGTAGGTAAATCATCTTTGATCAATGC
>JAAYSQ010000118.1 GCA_012523925.1 Clostridiales bacterium | reverse complement strand
TTTATTTCTCTTGAGACAGGTGGTTTTACGCAAAAAGAGTTGGAAGCAATGCTTAATACCTTACCTGTAGATATTACCTTTGTAGATAAGGATGGAGTGGTAAAATATTTTTCCCAAGGACAAGAACGAATATTTGCAAGAACGAAGGCTGTAATAGGAAGAAAGGTTCAAAACTGTCATCCGCCTGCAAGTATGCATATTGTAGAAGAGATTGTAAATGATTTAAAAACAGGTAAAAAAGATCATGAAGACTTCTGGATACAGATGGGAGACCGTTTCGTTCATATCAGCTATTTTGCTGTAAGAAGTAAAGAAGGAGAATATTTGGGTGTCTTGGAATTTACGCAAAATGTTACAGAGATCCGTAGCCTTCAAGGAGAAAAACGCTTAGTGGAAGATTGAAAAATCAACATAGATTTAGAGAGGCTGTCGCAACAATAATAAGAAGCAGCGCCTTCATAAAACTACAATGTTTATCATATAAAAGCCTAAAAGAATAGCATATGATTTTTAATCCATAAGTAGACCGTTTGTCGCCATTGGTACTTAGGCCCGGGCAGATATATATCGAAAGATATGTGTCTGTCCGGGCCTTATGTACCACTATGTGCGACAACCGAGCGGGAGCGTGTCTACGTTGGATAAAAATCATATGCTATTTTCAAAAACCTACTATGTGATAAACATCATTATCAAGAAAAGGCGTTGCATACTGTTGCGACAGCCTCTCGTTATTAAATAGATTCCTCTTTGATCATAATCGTTAATCTATTGACAAAAGAAAAATAGATACTTATGATATAATTATTACTTAAATTATTACTTTATTTATTATTACTGACTAAAACGCCTCTTAAGCTAGCCGTCCTAAAGACGGCTTATAATATTGGACATATTAGTAATTAAATTTAGCTTAAATCACCGATTGGGATCATTCGAAACTTAATAGGGATAATTGATAATCCGAAAGTGGATGTACTTGAATTAGGATTGTTTGATGTTAAAAATGTACGAATGCTAAAATAGGTGAGACGTGGTAATGAAAAGGAGAATTAATAGTGAAGCACGTAAAAATTATTGCAGATAGTACTTGCGATTTATCGCAAAGTCTTATTCAGAAGTATGATATTAGTATAATTCCATTAATGATAACGCTGGGGGATAAATCTCTAAAGGATGGAATTCAAGTAAATCCGCAGCAAATATATGATTGGTCGGATCAAACCGGCGAGACTCCAAAGACAGCAGCTCCTTCCATCGGAGATGTTATTGATATATTGACCCCTTTTGTGAATGAGAAACGGCCGATAGTGTACTTTGGAATTTCCGAGGCAATGTCGGTAACCTGCAATGTTCTTCGATTGGCAGCAGAAAGCCTAGATTATAAAGATTTATATGTAATTGATTCTAAAAATTTATCCACTGGTATTGGGCTTCAGGTTATCCGAGCCGCCAAACTCGCGATGAAAGGTTGCACAGCCAAGGAAATCATTGAGGATAATCAAGAGATTAATCATAAGGTTCGTGCTAGTTTTGTTGTAGATACTTTAACATTTCTTCATCGCGGAGGTAGATGTTCTGCAGTAACTGCACTTTTGGCAAATACTTTAAAGTTAAAGCCAGAGATTGTTGTTACCGATGGTAAAATGGGAGTAGCAAAAAAGTATCGTGGAAACCAAAAATCAGTTATTCTTAAATATGTTAAAGATTTAGAAGAGGATTTAAAGAATGCTGACCCTGATCAAATATTTATTACTCATTCTGGTTGTTCGGATGATATTATTGAAGAGGTAAAGGCTTATCTAATGGATTTTAATCGGTTTAAGGAAATCCACGTAACCCAGGCTGGTGGGGTGATATCCTCCCATTGTGGACCGAATACATTAGGAGTGCTGTTTATAAGTAAATAATTACTATAATTGAACTTTAAATAATTATTATTAAATAGAATTAAATAAAATATATCAAGGGTACCTATATATTTAATTGGCTTTGTTTTAGCCTTCCATATATAGGTACTCTTTTTTAGTATAGTGAAAATCATAAATCTAATTTAATAGAAGCCGAATGTCGTACACTTTTTATTCAAATTTATATGTAAATCAGTAAGAAATGTAATAGTTCTGATGAAAAAGGGAAACAATGACTTTAGTAAACTACACAATAAGGATAGAAGAGTTTATAAGTATTATGAATTAAAATGGAGGTATTGAAATGTCAGTGAAAAAGATTGATAACTTACAAGGTAGAGATAACAAGCGCTTAAAAACAAAGGATCCTACCAATAGTGAAGGAACAGCAGCTTGGCAGAACTCAGAGCAGAGTTATAAGGTAGATATGGTGAATAAACCTTCCATTGAAAATGTAATCGACGCAAAGGATTGGGTAGATAATGGAAGTCAATTGTAGAAGGAGCGTGTGAAAAAAATGGCTAAAGTACTAATGACGGTAGATGGTAATACCGCTGCGGCATATGCCGCTTATGCCTTTACAGATGTAGCTGCGATTTACCCCATCACCCCATCGACAACTATGGCAGAGGTAGTAGATGAATGGTCAGCCAATGGAAGAAAAAATATTTTTGGTCAAAGGGTAAATGTTGTAGAGATGCAATCAGAGGCTGGAGCTTCTGGTGCATACCATGGTTCCTTACAAGGAGGAGCTTTGACATCTACATTTACAGCTTCCCAAGGATTACTTTTGATGATTCCAAATATGTATAAGACAGCGGGTGAGCAATTGCCAGGCGTCATCCATTGTAGTGCTAGAGCGATTGCAACTCATGCCCTGAGTATCTTTGGTGATCATCAGGATGTTATGGCGGCAAGGCAGACTGGTTATGCCATGCTTTGTGCTGGCTCTGTTCAAGAGGTAGCAGATCTTGCACCAGTAGCTCATCTGGCGGCGATTAAGGGAAGATTGCCCTTCTTGCATTTTTTTGATGGTTTCCGTACATCCCATGAAATACAGAAGATTGAGGTGTTGGAGTATCGGGATTATGCAGAAATGCTAGATATGGATGCGGTAAAACGCTTCCGAGATAATGCTTTAACACCGAATCACCCCGTGATTAGAGGTACCGCACAGAATTCAGACATCTATTTCCAGGGTAGGGAAGCTGCTAACCCCTTCTACACGAATATTATACCTGTAGTAGAAGAGTACCTTGGCAAAATAGAACAGTATACAGGAAGAAAATATGGTTTATTTGATTATTACGGAGCCCCAGATGCAGAATATCTTATTATCGCCATGGGATCTGTAACACAGACGATTGAACAGACTATTGATTACTATAATAGCCAGGGAGAAAAGTATGGTTTAATAAAGGTACATCTGTATCGCCCATTTTCAACAGATCATTTATTAAAATTGGTGCCTAAGTCTGTCAAGAAGATTGCGGTACTGGATAGAACCAAAGAACCAGGATCAGTTGGAGAGCCTTTATATGTGGATGTCTGCACAAGCTTTTTAAGAGTACCAAATGCACCAATCATAGTTGGTGGGCGTTATGGTTTGGCTTCCAAGGATACCACGGCTGCCCAGATAGCTGCGGTATACAATAATTTAAAACAGGACAGTCCTAAAAACTCATTTACCATAGGTATTATCGATGATGTAACTAATACTTCCCTTGACATACCAGAGGAACTGGATGTGGAACCGGAAGGAACAAAGGCTTGCCAACTTTGGGGACTTGGTTCGGATGGTACAGTTGGTGCGAATAAGCAAGCAATTAAGATTATCGGTGAAAATTCTGATATGCATGTTCAAGCCTACTTTGACTATGATAGTAAGAAGTCTGGTGGAATTACGGTTTCCCACCTTCGTTTTGGTAAGGAACCGATCAAATCAACCTACTTGGTAAATCATGCAGATTATATTGCCTGTCATAATCAATCCTATGTGAATAAATATCATTTATTAGAAAGTATTAAAGACGGTGGTACTTTTGTACTCAATACTGGTTGGAGTGATGAAGAATTAGAGGTTAATCTTCCGAATGCATTGAAGCGTAGGATTGCTGAGAAAAATGTTAAATTTTATACAGTTAATGCTATCGGAATAGCTGAGGAAATTGGTCTCGGTAATCGAATTAACATGGTTATGCAGGGAGTCTTCTTTAAGCTGACCAATATTCTACCGATAGATAAAGCAATTCAAGAATTAAAAGAAGGAATTAATAAGATGTACGGCAAGAAAGGTGAAAAAGTTGTTAACATGAACCATGAAGCCGTAGATAAAGGTATTGAGCAAATTCATGAGGTCAAGGTTCCGGATAGTTGGAAGAACCTAAAAGATGAAGAAGAAACAGAAGAAAAGATAAAGGAACCAGAATTTATTCGTAAAATTATGCGTCCAATGTCAGAGCTTAAGGGTGGAGACCTTCCTGTCAGTGCATTCAAGGGTATTGAAGACGGTACATTCCCTGCTGGAACTACGGCTTATGAAAAGAGAGGAATTGCTGTTAACGTTCCAGAATGGATTGAGGAAAGGTGTATCCAATGTAATCAATGCGCATATGTCTGCCCGCATGCGGTAATACGACCATTCTTACTAAATGACGAAGAAGTGGAGAAAGCTCCTGAAACTTTTGTAGTTAAGAAAGCTGCTGGTCGTGCTTATGAAGGATTGCATTTTAAGATTCAGATAAGTCCTCTTGACTGTACCGGTTGTGGTAACTGTGCGGATGTTTGTCCAGCAAAAGGGAAAGCTCTCATTATGCAACCGATTGGTACCCAATTGGAGAAAGAAATACCAAACTGGAAATATGCAGTTGAAAATGTGAGCTTTAAAGAAGATCTGAACTATGGTTCAACCTATAAGGATACGCAGTTTAAGGCGCCTTTATTAGAATTTAGTGGTGCATGTGCAGGTTGTGGCGAAACTCCGTATATTCGCCTTCTAACACAGCTCTTTGGAGAAAGAATGATGATTGCTAACGCTACTGGATGCTCATCAATTTGGGCGGCATCAGCACCGAGTACAGCATATACAATTAATCGGAAAGGCAAGGGACCTTCTTGGGCTAATTCCTTATTCGAGGATAACGCAGAATTTGGCTATGGTATGCATCTTGCAGTAAAACAGATGCGTAATAAGTTGGAAGATGATATGCGTCACTTAATTGATTCTAATGTTGAAGAAAAAGTTAAGGAAGCATGCCATGACTGGATTCATTATAAGGAGGACGGTAATGCATCTGAAGAAGCTAGCCAGAAACTTTTAGATGTATTGGAGGACTTTACTTCCACCGATATTGAACTTGTTAATATTGTAAAAGATATTAAAGAGAAGAAAGATTATCTAGCAAAGCGCTCAATTTGGTTGGTTGGTGGTGACGGTTGGGCATACGATATCGGCTATGGCGGATTAGATCATGTGATGGCTTCCGGAGAGGATGTTAATGTCTTGGTATTCGATACGGAAGTTTATTCGAACACTGGTGGTCAAGCATCAAAGTCCACACCTACCGCAGCGATTGCTAAATTTGCTGCCTCAGGTAAGAAGCAAGGCAAGAAAGATTTGGGACGAATGATGATGACCTATGGTAATGTCTATGTAGCTCAGGTTGGTATCCATGCAGATAATACTCAATTGGTTAAAGCCTTCCGTGAGGCAGAAGCACATCGTGGACCTTCTATAATAATAGCTTATTCACCATGTATTAACCATGGTATCAAGGAAGGTATGGGTAGAAGCATGGCCACCATTAAGAAAGCCGTGCAAGCAGGATATTGGCACCTATATCGCTATAATCCGCAGTTGAAGGAAGAGGGTAAGAATCCTTTTGTGCTTGATTCAAAAGAGCCTAAAGAGAGCTTCCGCGATTTTATACTTGGTCAGGTACGCTATAGCTCTTTGGCAAGAGCATTCCCTAATGAGGCAGAGGAGCTATTTGAGAAAGCAGAGAAAAATGCAAGGGAACGTTACGAAAATTATTTAAGATTAGCGAATATGCAATAGAAAGAAGATTGTATAAAAGAGGATGGTTTGAAAGAAGAGTTTCAAACCATTCTCTTTGTTTCCTACATTCTTTGGAAGAACAAGAAATTTCTAATCATATATCAAGATAATAGCATGATAATATGTAATAATTAACAAATAAGCTACAAATTACATACAATAATTTGTGAAAATCTATTGGGGCTAAAATATAAATATGATATACTATTAAATGTAGCAGATTATAAGCTCAGCCTGACCAATTATGTCGCTGGTTTTGGTAACTATTGCTCATATGATATAGCGAGCTACATTCTGCATACATATAATAATCCAAAAAGTTAATAAAAATATAAGAAATCGGGGTGGCATAAGGTTGTTGAAGGAGCATTTGAGATCAAAAGTAGTGGAAGTTAAATCGCATAATATTCAAATCGTATATAATCTATTTTTTAATAATACGCAATACAGCATTGAATGTTATAAGAAAGAATTTCAAGATGAAGAACCAATTAATTATTCACTAGTAGAAGATTTTACGGATGATGAGGGACAAGCAGAAGACTTTCTTAATCATTTAGTTAGAGGAAAGGTATATCCAGTACATATTAAAGAATTGGTTGACGATTATTTTAATTATTAAAATACAATTGCCTAAGTTAATTAACGGGGTAAATTATTAAAAACGAAGTATTAAGTGGCATAGCACTTTTAATTCAATGTTCGTTATAAAAGAATGAATAAAAGTCTGTAATGAGAAGCACGGTATTCTCTTACAGACTTTTTTTGTTTTATTCTCCAATCAAAGACGTATATTTATAGGCTTTAGAGGGAAAATATAGTTTATGGATATGGAATAAAACTTAGAAATCAGAGATGATTTTTAAAGATATTCATTCAGCAAGTTAGAATTTGTACAAAGCAGTAAATAAGCATTTGCGTAATAAGATTCGACAGAAATGAGGTACAGTATGGAGAAAATAATAAATTCAACGAATTTAAAAGCGTTATTTCATAAAAGTGGTGATATTGTTCAACGTCAATTGAATGTAGCCCATAGTGGATTAATTATTCATATCTTTGGCGTGGATGGTTTGATGAATACAATGATGCTAGATGAGACAATTCTTCAGCCGCTGACCGAGAATGAAGAACTTAAGAATATCAAAACTGAAAAGGAAGTCATGAATTATCTTTTAGAAGGTGGTGCATATCACGCCTTTGCAATTGAGGTAACCGATTTTGATTTACTTATCCGTTATATCTTAAGCGGTATGGCTGCATTAGTATTTGATCAGGAGCAGAAAGCACTGATCTTTGATGTAAGAACCTTTGATAAACGTTCTATCTCCGAACCATCGGATGAGGGCGTAATGAAGGGAGCCAAGGATTCCTTTATTGAAGTTATGAGGACAAATACGGTACTAATTCGCAGAAGGATACGATCGGAATATCTTGTAGTTGAACAATTAAATGCTGGAAAACTTTCAAAAACAGATATTGCGCTAGTCTATTTAAGCAATATAGCAGATATGGATACCGTGAATCGAATTCGAGATTCAATTAATAATTTAGATATTGATAATATCTCAACACCTGCTTTCATTGAAGAATATTTAACTGATAATAAGAAGAGTATATTTCCTCAGATTATGTATACACAAAGACCTGATAGGGTATCTGCTAATTTGACGGATGGGAGAGTGGCTGTTGTTGTCGATGGAATTCCATTTGTCTATATTCTACCATGTCAGTTGCCTATGTTAATGCAATCGCCTGAAGATTATGCTAATCACTATATTATTGGATCGTCTCTACGGGTTATTCGTTATATTGCTATGATTTTAACAATATTTTTACCTGCATTCTATATCGCTGCAACAACATTTCAGAATCAAATGCTTCCACCGGAGATTGCATTATCGATACAACAAGCCAAGCAGGATGTACCCTTTTCTTCTGCATCCGAAGTACTTGGACTGTTGATTGCTTTTGAAATATTAATAGAAGCTGGTTTGCGTTTGCCAAAAACTGTAGGAACGGCTATGTCAATTTTAGGTGGTTTGGTTGTTGGGCAATCAGCCGTTGAGGCAAAAATAGTCTCTCCAACAGTTGTTGTAATTGTTGCTTTAGCTGGTATTGCTGGTTTTATTCTTCCAAGCCAGGATTTAAGTAGTGGAATCCGAGTGACTCGATTTGTCATGGCGATCCTTGCTGCTGTTGCAGGCTTTTTTGGAATGACTGCGGGGTTAATTATTCTAATAACTCATTTATGTAGCCTTGACAATTATGGGGTAGCCTATATGTCGCCGTTTGTAGATGTTGAAACTTCGAACCACAAAGATACTTTGTTCCGTTTTCCGATTAAGTACTTTACTAAACGGTCCAAGAAGATCGTACCGGAAAACCGAGTGAAACAAAAATAATGTGGAAAAGGGAGTAGCCATGAAAAAAACATTATTCTTGATAAGTAATCTTCTAATAATAGCCTTTTTGCTTTGTGGATGTACCAACGATATGAGCCGAAAAGAAATTGATGAAGTGAATTTGATCCGGGTACTGGCAATCGATTATGATCAAAATGAATATGTCTTAACTTCATTATTTAGTCCTTCTGGAGGGGCAGACCCAGAGTCTGGGGAGGCAAGCGAGGAAACAACCAAAGGATTTGGCAAAACCCCTTATGAAGCATACGAGGATTTAAAAGCTAAAGCAAAGAAAGCAGTATCTCTTGGTCATACTGGATACTTTTTGATTGGGGATACGGCAGCAGAAAACGGAATAGATATTTGTTTCGACTTCATTTCTAGAGATGAGACGGTCAAAATGGATGCCCTGTTCTATATAACAAAGGACAGTAATGCCTACGATTTTATCGAGAAAGGAATTGAGAATAAACAGAAGATACATGAAGATTTGGAGGCAATAAAGCAAAAACAGGAAGAGTTTGTTACCAGGAATGATAATACGCTAGTTAATCTTTTAAATGAGATGAAACAAACTTATTCCAGTGTTCTAATTCCTTATCTAATTCCAGATGAATCAAGTTTTCTTACTCCTGGTTATGCTGTATTTGACCAAATGAAATTAAGGGATTATCTTGATGAAGAAACCTCCGCTGGTGTTAATTTTATTAAAAATATTATTCGTAACTATCCAATCTATCTAGAAGATCAGGTTGGCCTTTTGGTATCGCATTCCAATACAAAGTTAGACTCCAAATTGGATAATGAAAATATAGTAATAACTATAAAGGTTGACTATGAAACAATGATTAAAGAAGTGAATACTCCGGATAGCATCTTTACAGGGGATCGTATTCAGGAGCTAACGAAGAAACAGAATCAATTTCTATATGAGGTTATCAATTTGGCAGTCAACTATTCTAAAGCAACTGGGCTTGATATTTTTCAAATTGCAAGAATGGTTGAAAAGCAGAATATGAAGGAATGGCGAAATTTAGAGTCGAACTGGGTAGAAATTATATCGGATATTGAATATCAATATAAATTTAACTCCAGAATAACCAAGTCTTTTATTCTGGGATAAATGCTAGTTCATACCACTCAAATTACATTTGGAGATTTTTATGAAAGATATTAAGGATATTACCGAATTATTTGCAAGGAATGAGAGGTTTATTAAATGATATATGTATTTGCAGTTTCATTAATCTATACAATGATCAAAAAGAAGGATCAGTTATTAGGTGCCAGCAGAAACCTTATCCTTTTTTTAATCCTTTCTATTATTGGACTAACCTTGGGAATCGTATATGTGATTAATCCCTACCTTCCAAGCATCTCAGCGATGCTTGAAAAATATATGAAATGAGGTGATAAGGTTGAATAAGGAACTATCCCTTCGGCAAATTGCATATATGTATGTATTTATCTCCATATCTCCAATTTTGCGCCAGATACCAAGGGCATTGGCAACGGAAGCGGGAAGAAGTGCATATATAAGCCCTCTTTGGTCTATAGTCCTAATTATACCGATAACGGCTATTATTATTGGCCTTATAAGGGCATTTCCTGGATTAAATATGAATGAGATTTTGATACAGTTGGTTGGAACATTTTTATCTAAAATAATTATTCTAGGTTACCTTCTTTGGTTTTTATTATCGATAGTTGCAAAAGTGAGTATTTATACCCAGACTTTACAATTTACATTGATGCCACAGACAAGAACAAATTTCTTTCTAATAACTTTAATTCTTTTGGTAGCCTATGCCTTGTTACGTGGAATTAAAACAATATTTCGTTTTTCTGAATTCACCATTGGGACGATACTTGTAATATTTGTAATTCTTTTTGTTTGTTCAATCCCTAGAATAAGAATGGATTATTTACTACCTGTATCTACAATTCATTTGATGGATACGATACAAGCATCTATCAATGTTATAGCGATAGGTGGTAATATCATAATTGCACTTTTCTTTGCAGACAAGTTAGGAATTTCTACAACTAAAAAACAAAAACGTAAGCTCTGGTTTGGTGTTCTTATCTTTCTAGTACTTACTTTTTTAGTAACATTGATAACCATAGGTATTACAGGCGCAGCACTGACAGCCAATCTACCATTCCCTTTCTATATAACGGTGAAGAGTGTAACATTTTTTGGCTTGTTCGAGCGGTTTGAAGTTATCGTCACCTTAATATGTGTTCTATCAGATTTTATTGCAATTAGCATGTTTACGATAGTAATTATCCGTT
>JAAYSQ010000117.1 GCA_012523925.1 Clostridiales bacterium | reverse complement strand
CTTTTGGAGTAACAACAGTACTTAGCACCGTAAAATTATAATTATCAAATAACTCCTTCATCCTAGTCCAAAACAATGTTCTAGTTTGCACATTTCTCATGCAGCGATATAAACCATTAGCCTTTCTAATTTCAGTTTCATGTAGTACTACATCACTATTATTAAACACTTCATTCTTAATAGATTGAACAAAAGGTATTACATTATTAATATAATTATTTTTTTCAATGATACATCCTCCTAAACAAAAGTGTTCAACTTGATTATTTGGTTTACTTTCATCTAAAAATAAATAATAATCTCTCAATTTAAACAACCCCTCATCGCATATAATATACCATTATATACCATTATATGACAAATATAAATGTTTAATATAAAATCACTTCTTCCCCCATTTACTCCCCCACAAAAAGACCTTCTGAGGAATAAAGAAGATTAACATAATTCCAAATGCAATTGCCAATGCAATACTAAATGCCTCTATACCTTTGGCCACAGCCAAAGTAGTTTCATGAGCAAAGGCATAATAGGCTGTATAATAGATCCCCGCTCCCGGAACCAAAGGAAGAATTCCCGATATTAGAAAAATCGTCACTGGAAGCTTTCTATTTACAGCAAAAAATCTAGAAACTACTGTTATCACAATGGATGCAACAAAGCTAGCCAATATAATCGAATTGATATAATCTCTAACTAGCAGATAGAAAAACCAGCCGATTGCCCCGGTAATACCACAATAGAAAAATTCTTTCTTTGGCACATGAAATAATACGGCAAAGGCCAATGTTGCTAAGAAAGCCATAATCATTTGTATCAATATTCGAAACATAAACCCCTCCAAAATCTTACTTTAGCATAAAGCTTCACTTCTATATTAAATTATCCCTAATCAATATTAAGCACCATCATACGTGGTTTTATAAGATAGGGATATACCAAATCTACACCTGCTTTGAGTAGCAAGATAAACTCACGAGACAAACACTTCCCATAATTTAAGCATTACAGTTACCCCGACAGAAATACTAGTAGCAACTAGCAGAGTATCAACAAGGTGGATTGTACCCGATAGATAGTCCCCGTTGAAAATATCACGTATCGATGTTGTAAGTGCAACTCCGGGTACAAGGCAGATAATCGCACCGATAATAATATGGTCCAAACTATCGCCGAAACCTAATGTAAATAATATGATGGCAACAAATGTTACCCAAGCGCTTCCAATTGCAATTTTAATAACTTTAGGAAATTTACGTTCCTCTGCAAATATAATAAAAATATATAAAAATAAGCCACAAATAAAGGATACAAGGCTATCATAGACACTACCACCAAGCAGGTAACCAAAAGCAGCACTTCCCACACCAGCGAAAAAGATACGTTCACGATTTTTCGCAAAAGGAATATTGGCGATCCGCTCTAATTCTTCCATTGCTTCGTCAATAGTATACTTTCCCATAACAATCTCCCTTGAAAGATTATTCACTGCAGCAACACGACCTAGATGCACCGTTTCAAAGGGAACCTCTTTTATCTGGGTAGAAAAGAAGTATCCATCTACATTCATGGTACAAAAGATACCATTAGACACCGCATAGACATCTACACTTTTAACTCCATATGCCTTAGCGATAATCTCCATAGTCTGCCCAACACGAAAAATCTCGGCTCCATTATAAAGCAAAATTTCTCCTGCTCTCATAACGAGATCAAATATTTGGTCTTTCTTTTCACTGACGATATTCTCTATAATAATATTATTGCAATTATCTTTTTCATTAACTTCCGGTACGTTCACTATATCATCCTCAACATTTCCCATCCTCTTCTATCCCCTTCTCCTCTATGTAATTTAAAAGTCTTTCTTTCAAAAAGGGTGCCACAATCATCTAAAATATATACCATTACTGGATGTTTCTGTTATTCCAATTTAATAATAAATGTTATAGACTATAAAATCAACTTTTTTAGAAGATTAAATATCCGATATAAGTTAGAATTTTCTAATGAATAAAACTCCAATATGAACACATACTATTCTCGATAAACTTGTCACACTTCAAAAAAAAGCACCGGCAATTAATATTTTACAATAATTTGCCGGTACTTTATTTGTTTTCTTTATTTGATTCTGTTCAGTGGTAAGCCCCACTTATATTCAGTTGTAAGTTAGTTTGGGTGAAACTTTTTGAAACACTTCCCTTAATTGCACAATCTGGCCCTCATTCATTGCTTTTGTAGGGGAATTCTGATCCGATGTATCTTGATTTTCAATGATTAATACAGTAGCAGCTTTATCTAAAGTATGGGTATGCCATACCCCTTTCTTAACGTTATAAAGCTTTAATTGTTCCATTGCAACTCCACTGATTTCACCAATCTCATCCCCTTTACCGCCAACAAATAGGGTACAGTTTCCGTCCAGGAGTACAAATACCTCATCAGTTTCATCGTGCTTTTGCATTGTCATTAGATTGGGCACTTCCAATTCTTCATGATAACGAAGTATTGCGACCCTCCATGATTGATAATCAATCATGGGCTGATAACCAATTCCCGCGTATGAGCTAATTTCTATGTATTCACTTTCCATATGGCACACCTCCATCTTTTATCTTTATCACTCTCTATACATCTAAATCATGTAATTTTACTTCATTCCTTTATTAACTCGCTTAACGAAAGTCATTAAAACTCCGAAGCAACATGAAATTATATTCAGTTTTTTGCTATATCTTAAACTAGCTCCACCGTAATTGTATGTTCTTCTGCAGAATTTAGCTCTGTAATAATACTTCTTGGGATTATATTGCTACTATCACCCATTTCATATACATTTCCATTAATCTTAAGGCTTCCCACCTTATAGTCCCCATATTCCAGCTTCATAGGATTTAAGTACTCCACTTTCAATTTACGGTCTGCGAATACCAATTGTGCAGAAGCTTTGCCTTCGGGATCAAATTGCTCAGGCATTAGTTTTGGTTCAAGCTGAAGATCTCCCATGTTTCCTTTTACACCAAACATTTCGTTTAGAACCGTAAGCATAAGCCAGCTGGCAGAACCAGTTAGGTAATGATAATACCCTCTTCCCTCGGGTCCTATGTACTCTGGGATACCAGGATAAATCTTACTCTTCTCAAAGTCGCTACAATGCTGGTATAAGGTATGAATAGCTTTGTAACCTTCACGAACAAACCCTCTCTGATATAATGCATTGGCATACATTACTACCATGTGGGAGAATACAGCACCATTTTCTTTGGTACCGTAGGCAAAGCCAAACATCCGGCCCAGATCATCCTTAACTTCATGGAAATCTGTGTTTAACTTATAACCACCAACCTTCTCATCATAAAGATAAGCATCTGCTGCCGAAGTAATCTTCTCTACTTGCTCTTCAGTAGCCGTACTTGACATTATGGTGAACACCTGGCTTGTAAGCATCATGCGGACCCCGGTATCATAATCACCTTCCACGACTCTTCCATGGTTATCATAGTATCCATTATACCAGGAATGTCCTTCCTTATTGGTAATCCACTCAGTTTCTCTAATATGGTTTCGTATCCAAGCCGCTTTGTTTTTCAGGTTTTGTGCCAATTCATTACAGGAAATATTAATCTTTTCCCCGCTGATGGTATGGATACATTTTTCACAATAGTTTCTTAATAGCTCTTGCTTCTCTTCTATATCATCATAAAGACTTTCCTCATCCCTAAGTAGTATCTCTATCTCATTTAGTAGAGATAGATGCTTTATACCCCTATCCTTTAGCTTTAAGATAAGCTCTGCTATCTGCTCTAGATTACTTCCATAGACACTGGTAAAGGCAACACTTTCTCCCCGTTCCTTTGCCATATCCAGTGCATCATTCCAATCTGCACCGCGTAGTCGGATATGATTATGTTCCCCAACATCATAGAAGGCGCAGAGATGCTCAAGTAGTATATGTTCTAAGATACTCCCCTGATATATTTGACCATCCGCAGTTCTTACCTGGTTCCCATACTCTGGTTTCCAAAGCTCATCCTTTTCCTCTCCTCTTACGGCCTGCGGATCTTTGAAGTAGGTGTTCTCTTTTAATAATATATCCAGATCGCCACTCTGCATGATATAAGCTCTGGTTGTAAGAAATGGCCAAACCCCATGATCCATCCATACCCTTGTAATGTTGTTGCGATCTGCGATAAATTCTCCTTGTCCTGAACCGATAATTGTAGCATTGGTGCCATCCATACGGACACCACCAAAATTACTAATCAGCATTTCTCGAACACCAGAAGGATT
Source organism: Clostridiales bacterium (assembly GCA_012523925.1). Lineage (GTDB taxonomy): Bacteria > Bacillota > Clostridia > Lachnospirales > Lachnospiraceae > Mobilitalea. The sequence goes on along the minus strand of JAAYSQ010000117.1, from coordinate 10,680 downwards.
CATAATCAGAAGGGCTAGGCAATCCTGCCATAAATCTCTCCAACCTCTTCCACCTCTTCCGTAATCATGGTGAGGTAGAAAGGAGCAACCATAGATTCTTCGTAGCATTGGTTGGAAATTAACCCACTTCATCCAGTAGTCAAAATCCTTGGACCCTGTCTTATAGGCGACATTCACTTTCTCTTCCCAGTATGCCTTTGTCTTCTCCAAAGATATTCTCCACTGATTTCCCTTTAAGAAGGTATTGGAGAACTTCTCTAATTCTTCCTTGGAAGAACCGTATCCCATTACGATGATATAGGTCTTTTCCTCAGCTGGATCTAGCTCACACTCAGCAAATACAATACCACCCATAGCTTCGTAACCATCCAGTTTACTTCCTGCTTTCACAGGTTTTATCCGCTCATCCTGGATTGCTCTTGGATTCTCATAAGAGCCTCCTTCACCGATAAAATCTGATGCACATGGGTAGAAGCCAAGAGGCTCTCCCCCATCCTCTGTGCCACCAAATACTCCATAAACCACCCGATTCTTTTGGTGTCCCCTCTCATCAAAGGTTAGCGTTGGATTTACAATAACCCCATTCATTGTTGTTTCCACACGATGTAAGAGACTTGTTACATGCCTATGATCGCGAATATTATCTGCAGATCTTCCATAGAGAGGAATAGCAGCTGTTGGCGTAATCGCAAGCACTTCATTACTATTATTTTTTAATGTAACCACCATTAGCTCTACCGTTTCATCAGAATAGGGTACAAATGAAGTTATCTCCGAGGTAAGTCCAAACCGAGCAGACTCTCTTGTAATTTTGTGCCACATAAAACCTGCCTCTAGAACCGTCCTATCCTTATACTCGGTGAACATATCTGCTTCCTGAGCAGATGACTTCCCTGTCGCTGACCATACTCCTTTGCCTTTAATCCTACACCAAAAGTTTCTCGAGGATTTGTTATTATGTAGGTCTTCACTACTTACCGGCGCCAATAGAAATGTATTCTGACCCATTTTACAGTCTCCACTTAAGCGTGGTGTGATGCTACTCATTACCCCACTTTCATTGGCAATAGGGAAGTACAGATAGCTATATAGATCCGGGTTCTCCAACCGAAAGGCACCGTTACAATCCAAATACTGATATTCTCCCATGATTTTCCCTCCTTACTTACGACTTATAATACTATTTAATTTTTCTTTCATAGACTTTCCCACACTTGTTTTTTTCACTAATCCTTCTTTTTCTTCCTGTATATCTACTTGTGCTTTCTTCTGTATTTCTTGAACATCCAGCTGTGCTTCTACTTTTGTATCCTTTTCCGTAACAAACACTCCAATGGTCTCTTCCAGATCACCTACAGCCTCATTTAATTTGTTAGCTGCATGATTTAAGGCTTCTACAGAATTCATTTGATTAATTGCTGTTGCACCTAGTTCTCCAGTTGCCGCTGCCGTCTGCTGCGTTGTTGAAGTGATGCTTGTTACTGCCTTTAGAGTATCTTCCTTTGCTCGTTCAATTTCATTTATTCCCTCAAGAATTTGATTTAAATTCATGGTGAGATCTTCTACATGTTTTTCAATATTGGAGAATACATCTACTGTGTTTATTAAGGTCACCTCTTGCGAAGCCACAATATCCTCGGCTCTTTTCGCTGTATTTACCGTTTCCTTAGTCTGTTCGATCATCTCTTTGATTATAGTGCTTATCTGACTTGCCGCTCTCTGGGATTGATCCGATAGTTGTCTAATCTCATCAGCAACAACAGCAAATCCATATCCATACTCTCCTGCTCTAGCAGCCTCAATTGTAGCATTTAAAGATAGGAGGTTGGTCTGCTTCGCAATATAATTCATTGTCTTTATAATATCATTGACAGCCTGGGATTTCTTCTCTAGTTTTTCAATATCTTCGACAACTACCTGCGTTACATCTACTGTATTCTTAGCCTTTCCAGACAAGTCATCTACAATGATCGTACCGTCTTTTACAATCTTACTGGTAACCTCTGCAATCTCTCCAATGTTCGTTGCTTTTTCACTGACAATACCAATCTGTCTAGATAAACCAGACATCTGATTGAGACATTCCTCCGCATCACTTGCTTGCTGTTCTGACCCCTCTTCGATTTCTTCAACGGTCTTAGTGATTTCTTCTGTGGCCTTTAGTAGTAAGGATGAATTATTACTAACATCACTGGCATTGGTAGATACGGTATTACTAACCTGGGTCGCTCTCAGTATCAGTTCCTTCATTCCCGCTATCATATGATTAATCCCATTGGCCAACTGATGAAACTCGTCCTTGCGGTTAAGCCTAGCACCTACAGTTAAATCACCTTTGGCTGTCTGATAAAGTACGCGATTCGTTGTATTGATGGTTTTGGTAATGTTGCCTGCAAAGAAACTTCCTACTAGGATTGCTATTATACAGGCTATGGCAACTATACTAAATGTAAGCATAAGCATTTCATCTGCCTGTTGCGTAATTCTCTCTTTTGGAATTAATGCGCAAGCCATAACCTCTTGCTCTTCGATAGGTACATAGAGATAAAGGTATTCCTTTCCTTCATGGCTTACATAATCAGAGCCGCCGATTTTCTCCTGCTCTCCTAACTCTTTAACAATCTTTATATCTGTGTCATCAGAATCTGGTAAATACCTTGTATAGAACTCTGTTTCGGCAAAGGTAAATCCTTCAGGATAATCCCCTATAAGTATTTCTTTCCTGTCCTTTGTGACAAATCCTAGAATACTTCCCTCTCCAAACTTTGTATCTTCCATTGCCTTTGTTAGAAATTCATTTTTAATATCAATTACGATTAAACCTATTTTCTTATTATTCGTATTATACAGGTAATAGGTTAAGGCAAGTCCATAATCCTTTGCTTCTATACCAACCACATCATCAAAATAATGATGGTAACCGCTCCACATATAGCGGCTCTTAGATTCCATAAAAGCTTTCCCTTCCTCTGAATCCTGGAAAGTTTGATATAGATTCGCTGGTAAGGTCCCTTTTGAGGAAACTCCCGTACCATAATTCGCAAAGATATAGATATCATGTACAACACTGTCATTCATGGAATTTGAAGCCAGAAGGTTTTGAATTAATTTAAACTGTTCCAATTCACTAATCGGGTCTTCTTCATAAATTCCCGAGTAATACTTCTTTATACTTTCATTCGTAAGAAATTGACTTGTCTTACTTTCCACAGATTCAAAACCCAATTGAAAATAATTGGCCATCATCTGCATTGTCGTTAAACTAGAATCTTCATAACTACTGATAATACTCTTAGATGATTTATTATACGAGATCAGCCCAAGAAAAATGATAAATGCAACCGGTATTAAGAATAATCCAATTAATTTCACCCTTACACTATGTAGAAAAGACATCATTTGTACCCCCTTTATTGGTATATAAAGTACTAAGTATAAAATAATACCTTGCTTTAATAATACCTAGCAACAACATACCTTTTTACAGATATTGAATATTACATACCTATTTTCCCAACCTGTACATTTTTACGATATTCCGATGGTGATACTCCACATACACATTTAAATAACTTCATAAAATGCTTTTCGTTTTCATAACCCACGCGATTACTAATTTCAATTATCTTAAGATCCGTTTCCTCTAATAGTTTTTTCGCCTGGTTAATTCGAATAGTTTTCAAATAATGAACAAAATTTGTTCCCGTATATTGCTTAAATGTTAGAGAGAATAGGGAGTAATTCATCGATATATAATTCGATACTACTGCCATATTAAGATCTTTATTGTAGTTTTCATGTATGTAAACAATCGCCCGCTGAATCTTCTGCTTATTTTTATAGTCGTCAAATTCATTAACAATTTTCTCGTTAAGCTCCGTTAGCCAATCTTTTAATGCGTAATAGTAGCTTGCTGCATTATCAAATGCATAAACATTTCGTAGAAAATTATCATGGATCTCATCCGTATCCAATAGTTTTTGATAATTGGTACAAACTTTTTCTACAATCATTTCCATGGTTTCCTGAAAATGATCTGGATCTATACAGCCTTGCTTTGTCTTATATAAAATTCTAGCTAAAAATTTATGCGCTTCTTCACATTTATCAGTTCCGACCAATTGTACAAATTGGTCGATCATTTCTTCTGCTATCGTTTCTTCTTTTTCTTTATCTTTATTATATTCTGCAATAAAATTTCCTGTTGCAAAAGCATTCTTTCTTGCATAAAGAGCTTCTTGGTAAGCTTTCCGAAGTTCCATCAAGCTTTTATGTTGCTTGCTTATTCCAACATAATAATTTCTTAAAACACTACTAAGTAGCTCATCCTTTTTTGCAGCTTTGACGATAAAGATGCTTTGACCATGAATATCATCTAAAAATATCAAATCATCTAGAATAGTATCTGCATCGGTTTGATAATTCGTACAGCAAACCACATACTCTTCCTTTAGGAAGCAGTCTTTGAATTTATTTTCTATCGCAGTAATTTCCTCATCTGTGATATTTTCATTTAGCAAGAGATATTTAAATTGCTGATAACCAATCCGGGTCTTATCTTCCTGCCGCTCCTGTTCTGCATCCAATTCCTTCTCCAACTTTACCAGTATCTGACTAATCTTCTCTCGCTCCACCGGCTTTAATATGTATTCCTTTACTCCATTGCGCAAAAGCTCTACCGCATACGAAAATTCGTCATATCCGCTAATTACCACCACTTTAGGTTTATGCGACAGTGATTGGATTTTTTTCACTAAGGTTATTCCATCCATCTTAGGCATACGAATATCCGTTATCATAATATCGATTTTCTGGTTCTTTACTACTTCAAAAGCTTCTTCTCCATTTTTACATAAAATGATTTCTTCAAAATGAACTGGCGATCTCTTAACCATTGCCTGAATTCCTAAGCGAATCATTTTTTCGTCTTCTACGATTAAAAGTTTTTTCATCCCCTCACCCATACCTTCCAAATTGATAATATGATTTATTAATCCCAATATACTTGTCACTAAGGTAACTTGTGATAACAACTTTATTCAAATGGAATTTTTACTATAACCTTTGTGTAGCAACCCAATTTCGATGCTAAACTAATGCCATATTCATCACCAAAGCTTATCTTAATACGGTCCTGTACATTCTTGAGTCCAATCCCATTGCCAGAGCTTCCTCTGGTTTCGATGACACCTTCTATCTTCCTCTTTAATTTCTCAACCTCTTCCTCCGTCATACCTCTTCCTGCGTCCGTTATTTCAATCGTGCAATAATCTCCATGGATGATTCCCTTTATATAAATATTAGTATCTTCCGCAATTCCTTCAATTCCGTGATAGATTGCATTCTCTATAATCGGTTGCAAGGACATCTTAGGTATTTCTTGTTCATAAATCCGTTCTGGGATATTCAAGCTTAGATAAATTTCATAGTCAAAACGAAGATTGATTAAAGCAAGATAATCCTTTATATATTCAACTTCTTCTGCCACGGTAACATTCTTAGATACCCATTTCATACTATAACGCAAGAGTTTTCCTAGCGATGTTACTGCATCGGAAATGCTGTATTTTTCTTCAATTTCTGCCATCATTTTAATTGATTCCAATACATTGTAGATAAAATGCGCGTTAATCTGGTTCTGCAATGCCCGGATTTCCGAATCTTTCACCAACAATTCTCTCTTAATACTTTCATCCATAAGTTCAGAAATTCGGTCTAACATGGTATTTATCTGCTGCCCTAATTCTCCAATCTCATCCTTTGTCTTAATTGGTACTCTAACGGATAAATCCCCATGTTGCACCATTCGTATGGTGCCAATTGTGGCATAAAATTGTCTTAGAATTAGTTCCAATACTTTATTTGTTAAAAAGATTAATATAATAACGATACATACAAAGATCATCCAGAAGTTTCTCTGCTGCTGGTTAACCGTTGCAAAGTCTTTCTCTAGGGATATGATACGTAAGAGATGTCCATCGAATTCCTTCATAGGTTTATAGCAGATAATCACAGGCACCCCGTCTATGGTTGTTTGCATCGTATTACCATCGCCTAATTTGTCTTTCATATCTTTGAGAATGACATCAGTACTTTTTAACCATCTACTATAATATTCGTCATTATAGTAGTAATAACCGTTTTCATCGATAAAGCATGTCCAGTCTTCTTCATTGGAGGAATAGATATTGGGAAACAGCATATCCATCCTTGTTGCAATTTCGATGGTGGCGGGAATTTCTTTATCAATCTTGGTTATTAAGGAGGCAATATGCTTCTCTGTATTAATAACATAGTTGGGAAAGATGGTATCCTCATAGTCAAAATACCATCTACCCGATTCATAGTCCCCATACTTCGCCCATGATAGCCTCTTCATTCGCTCCTTACGATACAAAATCGGCATCATTTCCTGCATTTCATCTGAATCCACATAGATACGTATCTGATATAGGTAGGGATTACTATTTACTAATTTCTCAAATGCCTTGATATCATTATGATAAAAATAGAGCAGTTCTTCGGTTTTCCAATCGTCTTCTTGGCAAAATCGGATAAGATCATTCCAAAAACTCTGACTATTAATTACAATCTGCGTTGACAAAGAGCACATTTCAACAGTTTTCTGGATTTGGGCATAATTCTGAGTAAAATCTATTTCAATATTTTTAATTCGATCCTTTATTTTAGACATTTTGATACTTTGGAAAAAGAGCATAGATAGAACAAACAACGGTATACCTATCGTTGCTATTATTAGTAAAGTTAATTTTTGGCTCAATTTAAGAGAAGATAGATATTTTTTAATTTTACTCATTATGCCTCCAAATGACAAAATTTTTACTATATATCCTTATTATAGAAAATATCATGGTAAAAAACAACCTGATGTAATGCCATCAGGTTGTTTTTTAATGGCCTAAATATATAATTATTCAAGACCTAATTTACGTTTTGCTTCAATCATCAATTCCGTTCTCTTCTCCAACACTTTATCATAACCCCAGTCGGCACGTTTCTGAAGGAAATCATTCCATATCTGATCAAATTCTGCCTCTGAATCTGCCAGAAGGAGTCTAGGAAGAACTAGTCCCCACTCATTATCTACTTTAGTCTTAATATCCTGTTCATCCGAATCTGCAGCCAAGGTAACATCATATTGTGAAGTTGTCATTACATATGGATAGGTCCAGCGTTCCATTTGTCCAAGGGGTTCAGCCGTTGGAACCGCCCATTTTAGAGCCATAGCATTGTCCTGGAACATCCAATATGCGGAGTCGGAGCCATATAACTTATCATATTCAGTACGATCTGCGTTTAATAGATCTCTAACCTCTTGTTTCATGGTCGGAACACCATCTACATAATCCCATGTTTCACCTTCCACACCAAGCCAAGTCATTAATTGACCATGCTCACTCATCAGATATGAGCATAATTGAATTGCACGGTCTGGACGCTCGCAATTCTTAGAAATCAATGTTAGAGTCCATCCATTGATACCGGTACCTGGTAGTGTATAATCATCACCATTGGAATTCTTAGGTCCATCCACTGCCATGTAGATGCTATTTGGATCATTAGCATAAAGAATCTTTTGCTGATCTTGTAAGTCCGTTCTTTGATAAAGCATACAGAAATAACGACCTTGCGCGATCTTTTCTTCCATCTGCGCTCTCTTGTCAATAAAGATATCGTCTGCTAGATAACCTTCTTCACCTAACTCACGGAAAGTCTTTAACCAACGAACCAATTCTGGATCTGTATAACGATCATAATACTTACCGTCTTTCTCATAAGGAATTGCTAGGAAGTTACTTAAATACTCATCAAAAGATGGATTACCAACAGGACCAAACTCATGAGCTCCAACTGGTATTAGAGATTGTCCGTTCACCTCTGGGAATTGTTCCACTGCAGCCTTAACAGCAGCTTTAAAGCCTTCCGGTGTAGTCATATCTGGACTTCCAATCGCTTCATAAATATCTTTTCTTACTAAGAAAGTTTGGTTTGATGCGATGTTATCATATTTCTCATAATCTTGAGGTGAGAAAGATGAGTTTGGATATCCATACACATGTCCATCTTCCTGTGTAAACCAGCCAACACGGCCTGGGTCTGCAACTTCAAACCAATATGGATCATACTGCTCTGCTAACTCGTCCAAAGCATAAACCATACCATCCTCAATCATCTGACCAACTTGTCCTTCCCACCATCCTAATGTAATGAGATCTGGAAGTGAATCAGATGCAATTAAGGAGTTCAATTTCTCTGCTTCATTACCTGCAGGAACTATGAATTCAATATTACATCCTGTTTCCTCAGTAATTGTCTGTGAAATCAAATTTTCACCCCAAGGTGTTGTAAACCATGAAAAGTTGATATACCAAGTAAGATCAACTTTATCATCAGCATGCAGTTGCCAGCCAGGAACAACTTCTCCATCTTGGCTACTAGCTTTTTCTTCAACGGTTTTACCATCATCATCCTTCGAATCAACCGAAGAAGTTGCTTCCGTATCCTTGTTGCTAGCCGGTTCTTGCTTCTCTTTTTTACAACCAACTGCCATTATAGTCATAGCAAGTAATAAGATAAGTGCAAGCAATCTTGAGTATCTTTTCTTCATTGTTTTTCCCCCTTAAATAATATTTTTTATTCCTTAACTGCGCCGACCATCATACCCTTCACAAAATATTTCTGAAGGAATGGATAGACACAGCATATAGGTAAGGTAGTAATCACCATTGCTGCCAATTTAATTGATGTCGATGTAGTATCGGATGCAGTAATATTTGATGCAGATATGGAGCTTGCCATTTGGCTGGATTGCACCTCTGCTACCATACGATACAAATAGGTTTGAATCGGCTCTAAATCCACACGATCCGTTATGTACATTACCCCATTGAAGTAATCATTCCACTGCCCTACACCAGCAAATAGTGTAATTGTGGCTAATACCGGTTTTGATAGTGGTAGAACGATTTTGTAAAATATCTTCCAATCGCTTGCACCGTCAAGTCTTGCTGATTCCTCCAATGAAGGTGGTATCTCGCGAAAAAAATTAATAAATATTAATAGATTAAAGAAGTTAAATGCTGCTGGTATGATATATACCATAAAAGTATTTAATAAATGAAGTTTCTTATATAATATAAATGTTGGAATTAGACCACCGGAAAAGAACATCGTTATCGTTCCAATAGCCATATAATATTTCCTTCCCACTAGGTATTTTTTTGATAAAGGATAAGCAACCATTGCTGTAAAGAATACATTGAGTGAGGTTCCAAGAATGGTTTTGGCAATCGTCACTTTAAATGCCTGTAATACTTTGTTATCCTCAAATACCGCCTTATAGTTATCTAATGAGAATACCCTGGGCCACCAATAAATCCCTCCCATCATAGCATCCTTTGCATCATTTAGGGAATTTACGATTACATACCAAATTGGATAAATGCATATGAAAATAATAAATATCATAAAAATAGTATTGCATATATCAAATATCAGAGTTCCTCTTGATCGTTTCATTTTTGTGCCACTTCTTTTATTCACCTTACTTCCTCCTTAATATAGCGACCTGCCTAACAGCTTCTTGCACGTTTTATTCGATATCAGTAATAGCATTAATGCAATAATCGATTTAAACAGCCCGACTGCAGTTGCATAGGAGTACTTACCCATAGTCATGCCCACTTGATAAACGTAAGTATCAATCACCTGGCTTCGTGAAACATTGATTTGATTCTTTAAGATTAGTATCTGATCGAAATTCGAATTTAACAATCCCGATACTTGCATAATTAGCATAATTGCAATTGTTCCTGTAATAGAAGGCAGAGTGATATACCAGATTTTCTGTAATTTAGTTGCACCATCCACAGTTGCCGCTTCATACATTTCCTGATCCACACTAGTGATAGCAGCAAGATAAATAATTGCTGACCATCCAAGTTCCTTCCAACTATCTGATATCAGTGCAATCCACCAGAAGTACTTAGGATCCCCTAAGAAGGAAACCGGTTCATCCAGAACGCGAATAGCCACTAGAAAATCATTAATCACACCATCTTTGGCAAGCCACGATACCATAATGCCACCTAATACAACCCAGGATAGGAAGTGAGGCAGATAGGAAATGGTCTGTGCCAATTTCTTAAACTTCACCTTCCGAATTTCATTCAGTAGCAAAGCAAATATAATCGGAAGTGGAAAACCAATAAATAATTTCAATAAACTAATACCAATTGTATTTGTTAAGACATCTACAAAATTAGAATCTTCAAAAAACTCAATGAAATATTTAAAGCCTACCCATGGGGCTTCTGAGATTGGTCTCGTTATTTTAAACTTTTTAAATGCTATAACAATGCCGCCCATAGGTATGTAATTAAATATCAGCATCCATAGAATACCTGGCAATACCATGAACTGCAAACATCTTTGATTCCACCATTTTTGCATGGTCTTCTTAAAGTTGTCCATTCCTATTCCTCCATTTTTATCTCTGGTTTTATCATAAAATAGATTATGCATACATAAAATACATATATTTTATAAAAGGTGTTCTTTTTTTATATTAGGATAAAAAAGCCGTTACAGAATGCTATTGACACATTCTATAACGGCTCCATTCGTTAAGTAATATTCTTATCCTTCACTTCTTCTATG
>JAAYSQ010000116.1 GCA_012523925.1 Clostridiales bacterium | reverse complement strand
TTTGTTTTAAAGAAGAATCATAGGCTGATTATAATAAAAATATTACAACCGTAAAATATTACAAGTTATCTTTTTGTATCTGTCGTATTTTACGGTTTGTTTATTGTAATTTACTATTATAGTGGAATTAAATGGTTGACAAACAGTGCTTGTTTTTTATACTATTGACTTATTAGAATTTGCAATTTGATGGTAATAGGTGATTACATGCAACAAGTATTTTAATAAAAATGCTAGATTAAATTAAAAAGATAGGTGGGTATAGGTATGATCAAAGTTGATGATTTAACGAAGGTCTATAAGCTATCGAAAAAGCAGATGATAGAACAAAGGACCAAGAAGAATATGAAAAAAGCAGTGAAAAATCTAAGTCTGACAGCAAAACCAGGTGAAATCTATGGATTGCTTGGACCCAATGGTGCGGGTAAGACAACAACTTTACGTTGTATAGCAACACTGCTCAAACCTACAGATGGTAATATTTCTGTATGTGGACACGATACGGTAAAGGATTCCGAAAAAGTAAGGGAATGTATTAGTTTTCTTACGAATGAAATAAAACTGGATCCACAGTTCTCGCCTAAATATTTATTTAATTTCTTTGGAAGGCTTCATAAACAGGATGAGAAAACTATTAATGATCGAAGGGAAAAATTATTTAACTATTTTGGAATAAAGGATTTTGAGGATAAGAAATATGAAGAGCTGTCCACCGGTATGAAGCAGAAGGCGTCGATTGCCGTTAGTCTTGTGCATGATCCACAGGTGGTTATATTTGACGAACCAACTAATGGTTTGGATATTATTACTGCCAGAAATGTTACGGATTACCTTAAGTTGATGAAGGAGGAAGGAAAGACCGTTATTATATCCACTCATATTATGTCAGAAGCGGAAAAGCTATGCGATCGTATTGGTATTATAATTAATGGTGCTTTGGTTATGGAAGGAACCTTGAAGGAAATCCTTACTTCTACTAATACTAGCGATTTGGAAGATGCTTTTTTTGAGTTGTATCAGCTTCATAATAAGGAGGAGGCTTAAATATGATGAACGGAACGCAGAATATAATCAAAAAGGAATTAACAAGAGTATTTACTGACAAAAAGATGATATTTAGTCTTTTCATTTTACCGGCGATTATGATTATAGGTATGTATTCTTTGATGGGAATGTTGGTTACCAATATGATGGAAGATATTGAGACACACATTCCAAGGCTGTATATACAGAATGCCCCAGCAGATTTCGAAGAAGTTATCGAGCTAACTCAATTTGATGCGGAGATCACTTATATTGACGCGGCAGAAGATACCAAAGATATTAAGGATAGAATTCTAGATGGTACGGTTGATTTGCTAGTGGTATTTGATAGTAGCTTCCTAGATGCAATTCATGCTTATAAGAGTGCGGGAGACCCCATACCGGAGGTGAAAACTTACTATAATCCCGCTGAAGATTATTCGGAAGCTGCGAGAAGCAACTTTGTTAAAAACGTACTGAATGTCTATCAGCAAAGTATGCTAGAAGAGCGTTTGGGTAATATTGAGCAGTTGCAGGTGTTCTTCATTGATAAAGATCCATCGACATCGATAATTATTGATGAAAAGAAAGCAGATGGTAAAATCCTATCGATGTTACTACCTTTCTTAATTAATATCATGCTATTTGCAGGTGCAATGAGTTTAGGAGTAGATGCAATTACCGGAGAAAAGGAGAGGGGAACCCTGTCGAGTATGCTTGTAGCACCAATTAAGAGAAGTGAGATTGTATTCGGTAAACTTATATCCTTGGCAATACTATCTGGGATATCAGCAGCAGTATATGCGATCTCAATTGTTGTTGCAATGCCATTACTTATAGGTGGTTTTGCTGGAGAAGGTATGGGTGATATTAATCTTCGTTTCACACCGGTCGAAATGATACAATTATTCATTATTATGATTATAGTAGTATACCTTTACGTGTCCTTAGTTGCGCTAGTTGCTGTTATGGCTAAAACATCAAAGGAAGCCAATACTTACGTTATGCCTATTTATATTGTGGTAATGCTAGGAGGCATCATGACCTATATGGGTTCTGGACAAACTAAGTTGGAGTATTTTCTTATTCCAATCTATAATACTGCGGTGAGTTTGCAGAATCTCTTAATGGGTGAATTGACACTGGCGCAGTTTGGTTTCACTATAGGATCCACAGCCCTGGTAGCAGCAATTGTAACGGGGCTAATTACAAGAGCTTTTAATAGTGAGAAGATTATGTTTAACGCATAAATTTAATAAAGATGTCATAAGCTGAAATTCAATCCCATTCCTAATTTGGGGATTATCGGCTTATGGCATTTTTATTTTGCATAGAAATAATTATACATAGTGCATTAACCTGGATTTTATTTCATATGTTTTGATAATTCACAATATACATTATTATATATAAATAAATAATATGGGGTTTTTATGACAGCGGAAGAGCGTTATAAAATAATAAGTGAGGATTATACAGATTTCATAATTAAATATAATGAAGATTTTGAAAGACTAGAGGGCTTTGGAGACGCATTTTTGATTATAAATCGCCAATTTGCAATTGTTTACCAGCCGGTAACTAGGTTCACAGATCGTGCTATATTAGAGTTTAATTATGCTTCAATACCAAATGTATTTGGCTTAACCAGTGAAGCAAGTATAGATGCCTCAGAAATAACAACACTTCGAAATATACCGAATCTGGATTTGAGAGGAGAGGGAACCCTTGTGGGTTTTGTAGATACCGGTATAGATTATACCAATATGGTATTTCGTAATGAGGATGGTACTACAAGGATTGCTGCATTATGGGATCAGACAATTGAGAGTGAGAATTTTCCTCAAGGTCTATTCTATGGAACAGAATATACAAGAGAGCAGATTAATGAGGCTCTAAATAGCGATAATCCTTTGGATATTGTGCCATCCATAGATGAAAATGGCCATGGTACCATGATAGCGGGAATTGCAGCAGGTATCGAATCCCCAGAGGATAATTTCTATGGCATTGCCTCCCGTGCGGAACTTGTAGTTGTTAAGTTAAAGGAAGCGAAGTCTTCAATAAGAAACTTCTTTCGCTTGCCAGAAGATGTGATTGGTTTTCAAGAAAATGATATCATGGCCGGAGTCAGTTATCTAATACGTACGGCTAGACAATTAGGAAGACCTATCGTTATATGTATTGCTTTGGGTAGCTCCTTTGGTTCCCATGATGGAAGGGATTATCTAAGTGAGTATCTTTCTATACAGGGAACAGGGATTGGCAATGCGATTGTAATATCTGCTGGTAATGAAGGAAGTGCCAGAAGACATTATTCCGCTGTAGTCGATCCTGAGCAAGGATACGATACTGTGGAACTCAATGTAGGGGAGAATGAGGGAAGCTTTTCTATGGAGCTTTGGGGATCAGGAATTGGCGTTTACTCTATTGATATCCTTTCTCCCAGTGGTGAGTTCATACCCAGAATAGTGGGTGGTCTGGAAGGAAGCAGGGAGATTTCTTTCCTATTCGAGCGGACAATACTTAAAGTGGATTATCAGTTGAATGAATTGCAAACTGGAGATCCTGTTATCCTGGTTCGATTTACGGACCCTGCTCCTGGGGTATGGCGTTTTCGTGTATACGCTAGAGTAGACGTTCTGGCTCCATTTCATATATGGTTACCTATGGGCGATTTTATATCGGATCGTACATTCTTTTTACGACCAGATCAATATACGACGATACTACAGCCAGGCAACGCCTTAGTCCCAATGTGTGTTACTGCATATAATCCGATTAACCAAAGCCTATATCTCAATGCTAGTAAAGGTTACACTAGGTTAGGGGTCGTTGCTCCGGATTTTGCAGCACCAGGCGTTGGTATTGTAGGTCCAACTTTAACTCAAGAATTTGGAACATTTACTGGAACTGGTGTTGCAGCTGCACATACTGCTGGCGTTGCAGCGATGCTACTAGAATGGGGATATGTTCGCAGTAATTTACCGAGAATGAATTCAACAACGATTAAATTGTTATTAATACGAGGAGCAAATCGATTATTACGGGAGGAATATCCAAATCAGGACTGGGGATATGGAATGTTGGATGTTTTTAATACCTTCCAGGTAATTCGTGGTGTTATTTAATTAAGACTTTCTTTACTTAAAGGGGGAAATGTAATCGTATCCTCTGGCGTTTTGGAAATCGAGAAGTTTCTATATAGTTAAAAAGTTTGTATGCTTGAAGAAAGGTATGGTAATTATTATGACAGGGGAGCAAAGGAATCGGATTATAGCGAATGAATACGCGGATCTTATTATTGAATATAATGAAAACGAGGCGCTCTTGGATGAATTCCGTGAATATACTATTAACTATGTAAATTTTCGTTTTGCCGTGGTTCATGTACCAATTTCGCAGATAACTCGCTACACCATACCTGAGCTAGGACTTGCTGCAATTCCAAGTTGTTTTGGTTTGTTAAGTGCTGCAAGTTTAGAGGCAACTGGGGTTACCACCATTCGTAACATACCAAACTTTGATCTTCGTGGCCAAGGGGTATTAATAGGCATCATTGATACCGGTATTGATTATACGAATCCTATATTTCGTTATGAAGACGGAACTACTAGGATTACTGCTTTATGGGATCAAACGATTGAGAGTGTTGACCATTACCCGCCAAATACAAATTATGGGACAGAATACACCAGAGAACAGATTAATGATGCTCTGCAGAATGAGAACCCCTATGACTTTATTCCGAGCAGGGATGAAATTGGACATGGAACCATGATGGCCGGGATAGCTGCAGGAAGAGATAGGGCTGAGGAAGGTTTTTTCGGAATTGCTACGGATGCTGAGTATGTAATTGTGAAACTGAAAGAGGCAAAACCGTATCTGAGAGAGTTCTTTCAAATATCATCGGAGGCAAATGCCTATCAGACTAATGATATTATGTTCGGCGTTAAATATGTATCGGAAAAGGCTAGGGAATTGCGAAGACCTGTGGTTATCTGCTTGGGAATGGGTACCTCTCAATCTTCCCATGACGGACTAGGACCCCTTAGCTTATATCTCCAAGAAATTGGAGATATTGCAGGAACAGCGGTCGTTGTCGCGGTTGGAAATGAAGGAAATGCCAGAAGACATTATTTTGGCACGGTTGATTCAGTTGTCGGATATGACATGGTTGAACTAAATGTAGGAGAAGGTGAAGAAGGATTTTCAATGATGCTTTGGGGTAACCGACCAAGCATTTATTCATTAGATATCTTATCGCCAGGCGGTGAATATGTACCTAGAATACCAGCCAGAATTAATGAGAATCAAGAAGTTACCTTTATATTTGAAACTACTAGAATATTAATAGATTTTCAGATGATACAGACACCTTCTGGAGATCAGGTCATACTTCTACGATTTTCTAAGCCTTCTCCTGGTATCTGGCGTTTTCGTATCTATGATGTGATGGAAAGGTCGGCAGGATTTCATATATGGTTACCGATGGAGCATTTTATCACACCAAACACCTATTTTATTCGTTCAAACCCTGATACGACAGTATTAGATCCGGCCAATTCTTATGATTTGGTGGATGTAACCGCCTATAACCCTGAAGATGATAGTATCTATATTAACGCTAGTCGTGGATTTAGTCGTGGGGGGCTAGTAACGCCAAAGGTTGCGGCTCCGGGAGTGAATGTAATAGGTCCAACATTAATGCAGGGATTTGCGGCGTTTACAGGCACCAGTGTTGCTGCAGCACATACTGCAGGAATTGCAGCCATGATGCTGGAGTGGGGAATTATCCGTGGAAACTACCTAGGATTTGATACAGCCGAAGTGAAAAATTACATGGTTCGTGCTGCTAGAAGAGACCAAGATCTAACCTATCCTAATACCCAATGGGGATATGGTATCTTAGATATCTTCAATGCATTCGATATCTTACGTAGTGATTTTTAAGGGAAATTCAATCACCTACATAGAAATGTAATCTCATACTTTAAATTCTTAGCAATATAATATTATAAGAATTTATAAAGGTGTTAATATGACTGACAATGAGAGAAATCCCATTATCAGCGAGGACTATGCTGATTTATTAATAGAATACTATAGTGATTATTCGGTATTTGATCAGTTTCCCAATGCATTTGTAAACATTATTAACCCTACGCTATCAATTGTTCATATTCCAGTACAAGAAATATCCGAGTTCGCAGTTTATGAATTTGGATATTCTGCTATGCCAACCTTATTCGGATTAATTAGTAGGGAAAGCTTAGAAGCGTCAGGAGTCTTACAGATTCGCAATCAGCCAAACTTTGATCTTCGAGGGCAAGGTGTGCTTATTGGGATTATAGATTCTGGTATAGATTATACTAATCCCATTTTCATAAACGAAGATGGGACGACTAGAATTGCGCTCCTATGGGATCAGACGATTGAAGGTGATAATCCTCCTGAAAATCAATACTATGGTACTGAATTTACCGGCGCACAGATTAACGAAGCTTTGCAGAGTGAAAATCCTTTTGATATTGTTCCTAGCAGGGATGAGGTGGGTCATGGGACAATGATTGCAGGTATCGCAGGAGGATCGGAAATTCCGGAAAATGAGTTTTCTGGGGTTGCATCAGAGGCAGAATTTGTAGTTGTAAAGTTAAAACCAGCAAAACGTTATCTAAAAAAATTCTTTCGAATTCCTGAGGATGCTAACTGTTATCAAGAGACCGATATCCTTTTTGCTTTAGAATATCTATTATCGGCAGCAGAGCGTTTGGGTAGGCCAATGGCTATCTGTATTGCATTAGGTACTTCCCAGGGAGCGCATGATGGTCGGGGGATCCTTAGCAATTACTTATCTTTGATTTCGACTGTGTCAGGAATAGCCGTGGTTGTAGCGACTGGAAATGAAGGAAATAGTAGGAGACATTATTTTGGATTAGTAGATCAGGCAGTTGGATACAATACAGTAGAGTTAAATGTAGGGGAGAATGAAGGCGGATTTTCGATGGAGCTATGGGGGCAATCACCCAGTATCTTTTCCATAGATATTATATCTCCGACAGGGGAGCGTGTCCCAAGAATATCCTCCCCTTTAGATGAAAATAGAGAAGTATCTTTTATATTTGAACAAACAATGATATATATTGATTTTCAAATGGTAGAATCCCAGAGTGGAGATCAGTTAATTTTAATCCGTTTTTCCAATCCTACCCCTGGAATTTGGAGTTTTCATGTGTATGAACGGGAAGACTTAAATATGGGGTTCCATATATGGTTGCCTATGGACGGTTTTATTTCAGACGATACCTATTTTATTCGTTCAGATCCTAATACAACTATACTTTCCCTGGGGAATGCAGAGATTCCAATTACCATAACTGCCTATAATGATAAGGATGATAGCCTTTATATCAGTGCTAGCCGTGGAAACAATCGTCTGGGGATTTCCAAACCAGATGTTGCAGCCCCAGGTGTAAATGTGATAGGTCCGACATTAAATCAAGGATTTGCAGAATTTACAGGCACAAGTGTTGCTGCTGCTCATACCGCGGGAATTGCAGCTTTGCTACTTGAATGGGGGTTTATCAGGGGAAATTTGTATGGAATAAGTACTGTGGAAATAAAAAAATTAATCTTAAGAGGTGCAAGACGGGATGTAAATGTAACCTATCCAAACCAGGAATGGGGATATGGAATTTTAAATATATATAATGTCTTTGATAGTCTAAGAATCGGCATTATCGTATAATCATTATGATTTTGTTAGTAAAGGAGAAGAAATGACAGAGGAGGAAAGAAACCAAATCATAAGTGAGGAATATTTTGATCTAATTGTGGACTATAGGAATAACCCACGGTTTTTTGAAGGTTTTCCCGGGGCAACCATACATATAATAAATACGATGTTTGCTGTGGTACATTATTCTATAGAGGAAGTTGATTTTACTCGCACAGGACCCTTAGGATACACATCAATACCCAATATATATGGGCTGGCTAGTAACATTAGTTTACAAGCATCTGGAGTTTCGAACGTACGCCAGATACCAAACTTAAATCTGAGAGGGAAGGGAGCATTAATCGCAATCATTGATACAGGAATTGATTATACAAATCCTGTATTTATCCGTCAGGATGGTACTAGCAAAATAAGAGCAATTTGGGATCAAACAATACCAAGTGTGGATGGGTATCCATATGACACCGGATTTGGTACGGAGTACCGTAATGAGCAGATTAACAAGGCTTTAGAGGCCGAAAATCCCTTGGATGTAGTTCCAAGTATCGATGAGAATGGGCATGGAACAATGTTAGCTGCCATTGCTGCAGGGAACGAAGTTCCAAGAGTGGGTTTCTCCGGTGTTGCCACCGATGCAGAGCTTATTATTGTTAAATTAAAAGAAGCAAAACAAAGTATGAAAAAATATTTTTCAGTACCTGAAGATGTCCTATGCTTTCAGGAAAATAGTATCATGTGGGGAGTGCAGTATTGCTTTTTACTAGCAAGAGAATTAAATCAACCCGTGGTTATTTGCTTAGGCATTGGCTCCTCACAGGGATCCCATGAGGGGCGAGGACCATTAACGATTATGATGAATATTCTTAGCGACATGCCGAATATAGTTTTTGTAACAGCTGCAGGGAATGAAGGAAATACAGGCAGACATTATAGAGGAGTTATTGATACAACAATAGGTTATGATACTATGGAATTGGTTGTAGGGGATAGGGATCCTTTCTTTTCCATGGAAATTTGGGGGAATACTCCAGGGATATATTCTATTGACATATTATCGCCAAGTGGAGAATATATCCCACGTATAGCTGCCAGTCTTACCTTAAATCGAATAATTACTTTTATATTTGAGGAGACGGTGATATATATTCATTATCATACCGTAGAGTCTGAGACAGGAGATCAACTGATTCTCATCCGATTTAACAATGCAGCACCGGGAACATGGAGATTTAAAGTATACGGTCAAGGCGATTTGTCAGATGGGTTTCATGCATGGTTGCCAATGGGGAACATGATATCCTCAGAAACTTATTTTGTACAACCCGATATCTATACGACATTACTATCTCCAGGAACAGCTGATATTCCTATCACAGTTACGGCATATAATCCATCAGGGAATAATTTGTATATCAATGCAAGCCGTGGATATACTAGAAATAATCAAATTAAACCTGACTTTGCAGCTCCTGGAGTTAATTATATTGCCCCAAACCAAAATCAAGAATTTGTATCCTACTCTGGCACAGGTGTTGCTGCAGCGCATACGGCTGGAGTTGTGGCAATGCTTTTGGAATGGGGAAGTGTCAGGGGTAATATTCCCAGGTTTGATACTATTGAGATTAAAAAATTTTTAATTCGTGGCGCCATAAGGAGTCCAAATTTGGCTTATCCGAATAGAGATTGGGGATATGGAATGCTAGATATTTATAATGCATTTGATATATTAAGGCGAGAATAATAAAGAATTAAAAATAATTAGCATTTGAAATGTATAAACTTTCCCATTTTACAAACAATATTATTAGATAATACATGTTGAATTAGAAACTGATTCAATTATACCACGAGGCATTTGGTATGAAAGTTGGTATGGAAGTAAAAGCCATATCATTCATTTGTATCTTTATAACAGACTATCAACAACGTAAAATGGAGGAAGAATTGGTATGAAAGCAACTGGTATTGTAAGAAGAATAGATGATTTAGGACGTGTAGTTGTACCAAAGGAAATAAGAAGGACTTTAAGAATTCGCGAAGGCGATCCTCTTGAGATTTTTACAGATCGTGAAGGCGAAATTATATTAAAGAAGTATTCACCTATAGGTGAGCTGGGCCAATTTGCAAAGGAGTATGCAGAAGCATTAGCTCAGACGACAGGTCAAATTATTATAATTTCAGATAAAGATCAGTTTATTGCAGTTGCTGGAGCTAGTAAGAAGGAACTGATTACTAAGAGTATTAGCCGCGATTTGGAAGATGTTATTAATGAGAGAGAAAATATTGTTGCAGCGAAGGGAGATAAGAATTTTATTAATCTGATGAATGATGATGAAAGTGATTATACCTATCAAGTAATTGCGCCTATCCTTAGTGAAGGTGATGCTATTGGTGCGGTTATTATTCTTACAAAAGATGCGAAAATAAAATTTGGAGATACCGAGATGAAACTTGCCAGTACAGCTGCATCTTTTTTAGGAAGGCAAATGGAACAATAGTATACAACGGTTAGAAACTGCCATGCTATTTGTGGCAGTTTTTATTCCTTACAGTGTCGAAATTTCTGCAATAAGTTATATAAATGGAATGGCTCATAGTAGGTATTGATAGTTTGATTTGTAAGGGTTTTATGCTCTAAATATGGTAAAAAATCACCATAATAAGAGGAAAATCGTTAAGTTATGTTCTATATGATAAAAACGTCACGGTTTTTACAGATAAATGCAGAAAATTCCTTGACAAATGTCGATAATAAGTTTATAAATAGATTTGTAGATGTTTTTGCCTTAGTAATAGGCAAGAGCCGATGCTATGCGAATTTTGCTCCGCTAAATAAATCGAACTTGGTGGGAGGCGCAATAATCGCTAGATTATTAAAAATAAAAAAATACTTTAGAGGAGGATATCCATGAACAAAGCAGAATTAGTTGCAGCAATTGCAGAAAAAACGGAATTTTCAAAAAAAGACTCAGAGAAGGCATTAAAGGCATTCATTGATGTTGTAACAGAACAATTAGTTAAAGGTGAGAAAGTACAATTAGTTGGCTTTGGTACATTTGAAGTAGTAGATAGACCAGCTAGAACAGGCAGAAATCCAATTACCAAGGAAACTATTCAGATTGCTGCTTCAAGAGCACCTAAATTCAAAGCTGGAAAAGCTTTAAAGGATGTTGTCAACGCATAGTGGAATAATTTAAAAGGGCTGTTTTAAATTCCGGATCTCGTTGGGGTGTAGGGTTTTTAAAACAGTCTTTTTTAACATCTGGTAAGAAATCCGTCACCTTTATGCTATAAGAGTGGTGGCTTTTTTATTTTGTTAGATAGAAAGGTATGTTGTTATATGAGATTAGATAAATTTTTAAAAGTGTCAAGGCTAATAAAACGAAGAACTGTAGCGAATGAAGCCTGTAATGCAGGAAGAGTTATGCTTAATGATAAACCAGCGAAAGCCTCAGCTAATGTTAAGGTTGGGGATGTGATAGAAATCGCTTTTGGTAGCAAATCAATAAAGGTAGAAGTTCTTGATATAGCGGAAACCACTAAAAAGGATGAAGCAAAGGAGCTATATAAGTATCTTTAAAATCGTCATGAAGAGGGAAGTCTTCTCATATATTTAAAAAGATATATTATGGTTTATTTAGATATATCTTCTAAGATATTATATATGAGGAGGCTTTTTTTATGGATGAAAGACAACAGAACTTAAAGGGACACAAATTAAATATCAATAATAGAAATACAGCAACGATTACGGGTGTAAATCAAGTTTTGTCCTTCGATGCAGGAGAAGTTCTACTGGAAACGGAGCAAGGAATTTTGATGATACGTGGGACGGAATTGCATGTTAACCGCTTGACAACGGAAAAGGGTGAGGTAGACGTTGAAGGAAAGATTGATAGTTGTATTTACTCTGATTCGTCGGGTTATGGAAAGTCGGCGGAATCCTTATTTGGCAGGCTTTTTAAGTAGGAGGCTGATATGAATCAGGCAATCACAATAGAGCTTCAGTTCTTTCTCATCTCCATTCTTTGGGGGGCAATCATTTTGTTAGGATATGACGCCCTCAGAATTTTAAGAAGGTTAATCAAGCACAAGGGCTTTTTTCTTGCGGTCGAAGATCTTATCTTTTGGGTTGTAACTAGCGTTTTTGTTTTTGCAATGATCTATCGAGAAAATAATGGGGTTATTCGTGGTTTCTCTATAATGGGAATGGCAATTGGAATGGTATTATACCATTATATTCTTAGCGACTTTATTGTAAATCTCATAACAAAAATTATTGTTACCTTACTTACCCCTTTTCGATTTGTTTTGAGTAAGATAAAACAATTATTGAAGTTTCTTATTGTTCGAGCTAAGAAGATTAATCGATTTCTTATTATTCGATTGAAAAAAACATCTAAATCATTTAAAATAGCTATAAACACTAAGAGGCAAAAGCGCGCTGATAAGAGAAAGAAACGCAGAGACGAAAATGCCTTAAAGAAGAATAAAAAAGCAAAGAATAAGAAAAAGAAAAAGTCTAAGAATAAAAGATTAGTGGAACAAGAAGGAAATAATGAGCAAAAACCAAAAGAAAATAGGAAAAGGGTCAAGCTTGAGAAAGTTTAAAATTCTTTTTGGGGGAGATGAGATCGTTGAGAAGAAGGCGTAAAAAAGGGACAGGCATAGGTATCATTGTATTCGTTGTTCTAATCTTATTTGGCATCATTGCATATAAAAAGATTGATCTAGAAAAACGAGGTGTACAAGCGAAACAAAAGATCGAAAATCTAGAAGCCCGGATGAAAGAAGAAGAGGAACGTGCAGAAGAAATTAAAAATTTGGAGGCCTACGTACAGACAAAACGCTATATTGAGGATGTTGCTAGGGAAAAGCTTGGCCTTGTTTATGAGGATGAGATTATTCTACAACAGGAAGAATAGCCAAAAAGTACAAATGAAAAATTGTTTTATTTGTATATAAAATCATTGACAATTCAAACAAAAGAAGATATAATATCCACGGTAAGCAGATTAGTCAATACGAGTTAGAGAGTTTATCGAGCTTGCTCGAATAAACACTCAAAC
>JAAYSQ010000115.1 GCA_012523925.1 Clostridiales bacterium | reverse complement strand
TTAACGGATCTGGGTGTTAAAAGAGTATTATTAAAGCATGTTGAACTATATGGCCAAACGAAGAAATTTATTGAGAGTGCACCTGTGTCCATTATTATTCGCGATCGTTTGGTTCGTAATGATATAACCAGTCTATTGCAATTATCGACGGTTGAAGGCATTTCAACCAATTTTTATGAAAATAAAGATATTATAAAAGCGAAGCTGCTTTTAAAGCAAAATAATATAAATGTAAATACATTTGAAAGTAAAATCCCTTTTTCAGAATTCAAAGTAGATTCGAACGGTTTGATTCCCGTAATCGTACAGGATTACAAATCGGATGAAGTTTTAATGCTTGCGTATATGAATGAAGAGGCTTATAATAAGACTATTACTGGCGGAAAAATGACATATTATTCTAGAGGTCGCCAGACTATATGGCTAAAAGGTGAAACTTCGGGACATTATCAGTATGTTAAGGAACTTACCACGGATTGTGATAAAGATACGATACTTGCGAAAGTTTTACAAATAGGACCTGCTTGCCATACGGGCAGCCCAAGTTGCTTCTTTACTGAATTAGTAAGGAAGGATTATCGCAATTACAATCCCTTCCATGTGTTTCAAGATGTATATGATGTAATTCTTGATCGCAGAAAGAATCCAAAGGAAGGCTCCTATACGAATTATCTGTTTGATAAAGGCATTGATAAGATACTTAAGAAATGTGGTGAGGAGGCTACCGAGATAACGATTGCTGCGAAAAATCCGGGAACGGAAGAACTGCGTTATGAGATTGCCGACTACCTATATCATTTGATGGTTCTAATGGCAGAGTGTGGTTTGGATTGGTCTGATATCACCAATGAATTAGCTCACAGAAAATAAAATTAATAAACATTGAAATATGGAGGCAAATAAAAGTGCAGATTTATGGCGTAAATGAACTTCGTAAGATGTTTTTGGAGTTCTTTGAAAGTAAAGGACATTTGGTATTAAATAGTTTCCCCCTAATACCACATAATGACAACAGTTTATTACTGATCAATTCAGGAATGGCTCCTCTTAAGCCCTATTTTACTGGTCAGGAAATACCCCCAAGAAATCGTGTTACCACCTGTCAGAAATGTATTCGTACCGGTGATATCGAGAATGTCGGTAAAACTGCTAGACACGGTACCTTCTTTGAAATGCTTGGTAACTTTTCCTTTGGAGATTATTTCAAGCGTGAATCAATAGGTTGGACTTGGGAGTTCTTAACTGAAGTTGTTGGATTAGATAAGAATCGTCTCTATCCTTCTGTGTATGAAGAGGATGATGAGGCTTTTGAAATATGGAACAAGGAAATTGGAATTCAGGCAGACCACATCTACCGTATGGGCAAAGAAGACAACTTCTGGGAGCATGGTGCTGGCCCTTGCGGTCCTTCCTCCGAAGTATACTATGATCGTGGAGAAAAATATGGCTGTGGAGAAGCTGACTGCCAAGTTGGTTGCGAATGCGATCGCTTTATTGAAGTGTGGAACAATGTATTTACCCAGTTCAACGGCGATGGCAATGGTAATTATACAGAGCTTGAGCAGAAAAACATTGATACTGGCATGGGCTTAGAACGACTTGCAACCATAGTTCAAGATGTGAGTTCCATCTTTGACATCGATACTATGAGAGCAATAAGAGATAAAGTCTGTCAAATTGCAAATGTTACTTACCAGACTGACCCAGAGA
>JAAYSQ010000114.1 GCA_012523925.1 Clostridiales bacterium | reverse complement strand
AATCTTATAATCATTAAAGGTTGTTCCTACGGTTCCAGGCTCTACTTCAAAAGTCATTTTAAAATCATTTCTATCCGTCACCGTAACTATATTGCCATCCACGATAACGGTTGCTGTATTTTCAAATTGTGAATTATCGTCTACGATTACCTCAGCTTCTGCATCCACTCCTCTTCCCGTAGCCTTTGCTGTTGATAATCCGAATAATTTAGCTAATTCCGCATTATCACAATTTACTTCCACCTTTTCATTGGATCCATAACCAACTGATACGAATACCAAAGAAGTATCTTTATCTATTTGTGCACTAACATACCCTGCCATATCTGAATAATTATCATAATCCAGATTCTCTGTGTCAGAAACAGCAGCCACATTAACATCCACAATATCACAAGCTGTTTTAATTTTATCAAATACCTGTTCAATGGTATCGTCTTCATCTACCTTTACTTCCTGTCCATTAATAGTAATCGTACCTACTTCGTTAGCTGCGATTTTTCTGGTAGCCTTGTCTATATCTGAAGGGATTTTTTCTCCTATAACAACAGCCTGTCTTGCATCCTGCTTTAATTTTATTTGATAATCTCCTATGGATACGGCGTCGGATAGGGATACTAATTTAACTTTATTATTATCCGAATAGGATTTCCGGTCGATATTACCATCCAAAAGTGTCATCGTATTGAATTCCGTTGTATCGGATATTCTTTGAATCTCTTCGTTTAATTGATTGATTTCTGTCTGGATTGCTTGACGATCAGCCGTGGTGTAAGTTCCGTTTGCTGCCTGTACAGAAAGCTCTCTCATTCTCTGCAACATGGCTTCTACTTCAGTCAAAGCACCTTCCGCCGTCTGTATTACAGATATTCCATCTGATGCATTTCTAGATGCCTGATCCAATCCTGCAATCTGTGTTCTCATCTTCTCTGAAATTGCCATTCCTGCAGAATCATCTGCAGCCCTATTAATGCGAAATCCAGAGGACAGTTTCTCCAAGCTTGAATCCAGTAATTTATTTGTTCTTGCTAATTGGCTATTTGCTTTTAGCGCAGAAATATTATGGTTAATTCTCATTTATTTCACCTATTCCTTTCACTTACTTTAGTAGCTTTATCCATGGAGTAGTATTTATATGTTCAAATTGATTTTATCATTCTCCGCAACCTGAACAGATTGTACCAATGCTTTCGCCAAGCGGTACAATTTTCTCTCTGTCTCAGTAGTAGCATTTTCATCATTGTCATGATTTTGATAGTGGAATCCGTCGATATCTTTTTTCTGAATGAAGTAATCAAGCTTCCGCATAGCAAGTCCTTCTTCCCTTGCTACTTCCTCTAAGATATCTGAACTTCTCCGTAGTGCACCAAGACTACTTTGATCATTACAGCTAATATACCCACTTAGCTTGTCATCCTTTAAAGACAGTTCAGCTTTTATATTCCCTAGGATATCTGACCATATGGTCACGCCGACCTTACCTGATACCCCGGATCCTCGAATAATAGTAAGATTTATATTAGTAATTCCATTCTCAGTTTCAATTGGAATACGATAAAATTCCTTTCCTGCAAGAGTTTTTAAAAATGTTATTTGCTGAACTATGCTTTTTCTCTGGGATAACTTTATGGTATCGATACTCTCATCTCTCATCGCTTGCTCTAATGCTATCTGTGCTTTCTCTTCGAGATCCTCATATGCATCGACCATAGATTTCTTGTCAATTAATGTATCGGATAGTTCTACTGATTCCTTAAGGTTTTTATCTAAACTTCCATCTTTTTTCTCTTTGAAAACATTCAAGAGTTTCTTAATTGGCACCTCTCCATTACTTAAAATGTTACTTGCCAGTGTAAGATTGATCATATTGCTTGGTAACTGAAACTCATTCAGAAAGCGTATCGCTTGATCCGCATTATTACAGATTTCCCGGAATTCAGCTACTTTTTCGGCGTAAATTGCATCATTATCAGCAGATATATGATTCTCCTGGGTAAGAATTTCGAATAATCTTTCTGCCGGAATATCCTTTACGGTCTTCCAAATCGAAGGTTCATTAGAAATCATTTGCGCAATGCTTTCTAAGGATTGAAAATGACTCCCTGATGATTCTGTCATTCCACTTTGCAACTTCTGTAATTTCTCTGGAGTGATTGCATCCTTTATTTCACTTAATAACCGTTTCTCATACTCTAGCTGGCTTCTAAAAGTCTCATTATCATCTTGTTCTGTCTGGTTCATTACCGATTGATTATCTAAATTCGCAATATTAGAATGCTGCTCAGCTTTGTTTTCTTCAAAGGCAGCGCTTAATTGTTCTGTTATGGTTTCCCCATCATAGGATAGGCTCTGCAAGGTACCAAATTCATCATTAATTATGGTATCCATACTTCCTTTACGATAGGTTCTAACTGCCATAAGCAAGTGATCTAAGGTTACTTCCACCCCACTTTTAATTACTGCTCCTAAGGCTGCACCATCTGTCTTTTCAATATTGTGAAGCAATCGATAAATACCAATGTAAGCTTTTCTTTCTTCTGGAGAAATTTGATTTAATTTCTCTAACTTTCTAAGATAGGTACTAAATTTATCTGATGATGTTATCCCCTGCTCTTCTCTAATTCTATCAATAGTTTGATTAAGTTCCTGAATCGGCATTGATAAAGGAT
The DNA here is from genome assembly GCA_012523925.1 of Clostridiales bacterium. GTDB lineage: Bacteria > Bacillota > Clostridia > Lachnospirales > Lachnospiraceae > Mobilitalea. The sequence continues at coordinate 11,195 of JAAYSQ010000114.1, read as the reverse complement.
TTCGTCCTTCTTTAATCATGGCAATCGTTACAGCTGGATGAAGATTACGTACGATCGTACTTACTTCAAGGTCATAAGCCTTTACTTTAGCTATATTCTCCTCGCTTATCTCCATTCTGCCATATGCAAGAATTCTTACAGCACGCTGATTTGCTTGGGTATTTTCTATCTTTAACTCCGATAATAGAGAATCCATATTCTCAAATGCCTTCTGTATAGAGTCTCCATATTCCTTGTTTGGAAGCGTCATTAAAGTCTCATAGGCCTCTCCAGCCTGTTCAAATTTTGCTTTAATATTGTTTCCTTCCGATATTATGCTTGGTATGGTTATCGTCCGATAATTAGAAAGTGTGGTTCCTAGAACATGGATAGGCGTCTGCTTTAACCTTTCAACGCTTTGTGTCGTTTCTTTCAGAAGTTGAACATTCGCCTGAGAAAGCTCTACATCCGCTGAACTTAACATCTCCCTATAATAGCTATCTTCAAATTCCCGTAGGGCATCAACTACTTTTTCTAATTGCTCTGTTTCAATATGAAAACCTTTGCTTACTAATCTATTGGCTGCCTCTCTTGTCATTTTAAGGCGAATTTCCTCGAGCTGTCTTTGCGCTTTAATTTCTTCATAGGAATAATCCTTCTTAAGATTACCAATTGTATTACTCTTATGGATATAATTATCGCTATCCGTAACATCTTGTTGAACTGAATCATCAACCAAGGCATTCTTCGCCAACCTTGCTAGGTTCTTAATGGTTAATTCTTCATTATTATCTACCGCCTTAGCCACGGTTTCCTTTTGAATCGAATCGATATCCATCATTAATTGAGTATAGGAATCATCTTGATTGCTATGTAAAGAAGCATCCAAAGGATCAAATCCCCGCTTCATTTCATTCATAATTTGATCTAAAGTCTCTTCCATTGTTTGTTCTGTTTTTAAGTATTCCAAATCTTTCTTATAGGTATAGGTCTGCTTTGTAAGTGGAAGATCATTTGCAATCAGCCATTTAGCATCCTGAAGATTCTTCTCGTTAATCTCGTATCCAGCCTCTAGTATAACTTCTTCTATCTGGCCTCTCATTTCATTCCATGCCTGAGGTGTCAAGCTCTGTCTTGTTTCCTGTGTTTTACTTTCTCCACTAAAGCAAGCCTTATAGATATTAGCTATGGTGGGCTTGGCACCACTGGCAATTAGAGTTTTTGCGGCTTTGTCATCAATCTGTTTCAAGATACTACTTAACTGCAAAGCATTAGTTACCTTTTGCACAGACTCATTAGTAACAGGCAGATTTTCAGCTACTAACCTAGCTATAATCAGTTTCTTACTTGCTTCTGTTTGAATGAGGTAAATAGGATGCTCATCTTTTGCCCTCTGCTCTGCCTTTACCCTATCTAATTCCATACATAGGCTTTCCATAGAAAGCTTTTCTATAGCAATTCCCTTCTCTTCCAGAAGTCGATAATCTTGCTCAGTCATTTTAGCAAGAACTTCTTCCATACGATTTTTTATATAATTGACTTCTTTTTCTTTCTCTGCATTTTTCCTCTTTAATTCATGAAGCGTAAGAAAATTATCCTTATCTTTATCCAGTCGCATAATGGTTGTGACTGCTTGTTGCTCTTTCTCTGCCTTATCATGTATCAGCATTAACTCAATCATAGAACCTGTGGCCTTTATAACTTCAAAAGTCTTCTCATCACCCGGGGTAACATTCCCCAGTGCTTCCCTAGCGACATTTACTTTATGACCACATAAATCAATAATTACCTTCTCAGCCACCGCAATTACGGTACCAGTAATCTGTTGTCCTTTCTTTAGAAAGGACAAACCGTTTTCTTTTTGGTTTTCTATCAAATTAATATTATCAAACAGCTTTCCTGTTGTATTTCCATTGTTTTCTGTTTCTAAGGAAAGATTAAAATTCATTGACAACCATGCCTTTCTTCAAAGACTATGAACACTCATTGTATAAATAATATGTCGGATAATTTTATCAAAAACTTAATGGAATCCTGCAAATTCAGATCAAAATGAAGACATCAATACCCTATCCTTACTTCTTAATAACATTAATTTCACATAAAACCAATAAATCACTTCTTACTTGCTGCTTTATAGAATACATATAAAACAAATATCTTTCTTAAATATCTTTACTATTCCATGAGGTTTTCGAAAGGACACTCATTTCCTAAAGGAGGTTTGCATGGTCAAAAAAAAGTTAAAGTATATCCTTATTGTATTTTTAGGAATTCTTATTCTCTCTTTTGGATGTCAGAAAAGCCAAACGCCAGAAGAGATACAGAGTTCATTTGATTCCTTCCTTGATGATATATTTATCGAAGCAGTTCAATCCGACACACTATCCCTAAATTATACCCTATCAAATCCGGAGGACTATGGTATTGATACTAACGAAGCCACTCTAGGTGAATATAGCGTTGCTATAATGCAAAATGGACTTTTTAAAACTGAAAATTATCTAAATCGACTGCTTTCATTCGAATACGAAAAGCTAAATGAGAATCAGAAGCTTACCTTTGATATATTAAAGGAATATATGAAACAGGATATGGAATTTGGCAACTATCTTTATTACAGTGAAGTTCTAGGTCCTACCACAGGCATACAAGCACAGCTTCCCATCCTACTAGCTGAATACAATTTCTATGATAAATCAGATATTGATCAATACATTAAGCTACTATCATGTGTGGATGAATATTTTGAAGATATTGCTAGGTTTGAGATTGAAAAAGCAGAGCGCGGCTTATTTATGCGTAATGCTGTGGCCGATCGCATTATAGAGCAATGTGAAGCATTTATTGAATACCCAGAAGATAATTTTCTCATAGAATATTTTAATGAAAAGATCCTAAATTATAATAGCCTTACGGAAGAGGAAATAGCTTTTTATAAAGCTGGTAATAGGAAGGCAGTTTTAGAGCATGTGATTCCTGCCTATGAAACACTAATTGCTGTATTGTACGATCTAAGAGGTTCTGGAACAAATGATGCCGGGCTTTACTACTATCCGGAAGGGCAAGCATATTACGAGCTGCTTGCTAAAAATAAAACTGGTTCCAATCGTTCCATGGAAGATATGGTCACTCTTTTGGAAGATGGTATAGAAGAAGGAATATCACAAATAACCACCATAGCCTTAACTGACACAGAGATATTGGATAAGTACATGGATTTTTCTGCCTTCCCACTTACTGACCCAGAAGAGATATTACTGGATTTGAAAGATGATATTGTAGAAGATTTTCCGGAGGCTATCCCTGTTAATTGTGAAATTAAGTATGTCCATGAATCACTTTCTGAATACTTAAGTCCAGCCATGTACCTAGTCCCACCAATTGATAATTACCTAAACAATAGTATTTATATTAATGGAAATGATGCTCATACATTGTCTACAATCTATACCACAGTAGCCCATGAAGGGTATCCAGGCCATTTATATCAATGTGTATATTTTCGTAATCAAAATCCTGCCCCTATACGTAACCTAATGGACTTTGCAGGATATGATGAGGGTTGGGCCACTTATGTTGAAATGTACTCCTACCATATTGCCGGTATTGATGCAAATTTGGCCCGTTTTTTAGAGGCTAATAATATAATCATCCTATGTATGTATGCAAGAGCAGACATTGGAATCCACTATGAGGGATGGAAAAGGAACGATGTTGTAAATTATATCTTAAGATTTATAAACAATGAATCAATTGCTAATATGATCTATGATACTCTCCTAGAAGAGCCAGCAATCTACCTCCCTTATGCAATCGGTTTTCTTGAAATAAAAGAATTACGAGAAACAGCTGAACATACCTTGGGTGAAGATTTTGTAGCAAAAAATTTCCACCGTTTCCTTTTAGACATTGGTCCCGCACAGTTCGATATTATTAATCAACACTTAGATAACTGGTTGAATGATCAATCCTCCGTAACGGTTACCTATTTCGAATAATATATCCTTACTATAAACAGGAAATTCTTTCATAATTATTGACATTTGCAATTTGATGTTTTATACTTAAATTGGAATACAAGCATTAGTTTTAATAAAACATCTAAAACATTTAGATAATTATAGTTATGTTATTGTACAATTGATGTTATCACAAGTCACTATGTGACTAGCTTGATAGGTATTTTAGCCTACCAGGCTCACAAGACATAGAAATAGATGTCATGTGAATTTATGATAAAATACATTTTGAAATAGGAGGATACGATATGTCAACGAAAGCTTACTATAAGAGAGATGAAATTGGCGCAAATAAGCCGGGATTTGCAAAAACCCGTTCCATTATTGAAGCACCTTTCTATGGTAATAATGTTATTAAGGTAAATACCTTAAAAGAAGCGTATGAACTAGCAAAGAACTCTCCTGGTACGGTTGTAACGGATATGCCTGTTTACCGTGGAGAAGAATTCGGTCTTGAACCGGATGCTAAGGTGCTATTATTTAATGATGGTTCAATAACAGGCCGCTATGCTGCAGCTAGAAGAATTGCTGGTGAGCCAAATGTAGATTGTGATAAGCTGGATAAGATTGTTATGGATGCTATCTATGATACTAGATGGAAAAAAATGTACCACGCAGAAGTATTCATTGGATTGGATCCAGAATTCATGGTAAAAGCTCATTTACTTATTCCAGAAGGTGAAGAGAATATTCTTTATTCTTGGATGTTAAACTTCCAGTACATGTCAGATAATTATGTGAAGATGTACAAAAACTCAAGACCGATTGGTAATGAACCGGATATTTACATATTCTCCGACCCTCAATGGAAAGGAACAACACAGACGGATATATGCGATCCAAAATGCTTATCCTATTTTAATACTGAAACCAACTGTGCTGCTATCTTAGGTATGAGATATTTTGGTGAACACAAGAAGGGTACTCTTACCATTGCTTGGGCAATTGCAAACCGCAATGGCTACGCATCCTGTCATGGTGGACAGAAGAGATACAACCTTGGTAATGGAAAATCTTTCGTTGCATCTGTATTCGGCCTTTCTGGATCTGGTAAATCCACAATTACTCATGCAAAACATGGTGGCAAATATGATATCACAGTTCTTCATGATGATGCATTTATCATAAACGATGAAACCGCTTCTTCCACTGCTTTGGAACCATCATATTTTGATAAAACTGCAGATTATCCTACTAACTGCGAGGATAACAAATATCTATTGACTGCACAGAACTGCTCGGCTACCCTTGATGAGGATGGTAAAGTTGTTCTAGTAACCGAGGATATCCGTAATGGTAACGGTCGTGCAATTAAGTCTAAATTATGGTCTCCGAACCGTGTTGATAAAATTGATGAGCCAGTTAATGCAATCTTCTGGATTATGAAGGATCCTACCCTTCCTCCGATCATTAAATTAAATGGTGCATCTTTGGCATCAGTTATGGGTGCTACTCTTGCAACAAAGAGATCATCTGCGGAAAGACTTGCTCCAGGTGTTGATCCGAATGCCTTAGTTGTTGAACCTTATGCGAATCCTTTCCGTACTTATCCTCTAGTAAATGACTATGAAAAATTCAAGAAACTAGTTGCAGAAAGAAACGTTGATTGCTACATCATAAACACTGGTGATTTCATGGGCAAGAAGGTAAAACCTGCAGATACTCTTGGCGTTATCGAAGCTGTTGTTGAAGGCACTGCTGAGTTCAAGAAATGGGGACCTTTTGAAGATATCGAAATCTTTGAATGGGAAGGCTTCGTTCCAGTTCTTAATGATGCTGAATACAAAGAACAGTTAATTGCAAGAATGAAAGATAGAGTAAAATTCGTTGAATCTAGAAATGAATTCAAGGGTGGTTATGATAAATTACCTGAGGACGCTCTAGAAGCAATCAAGAAAGTAGTTTCTGAAATTGAAAACTACTAAAACTATATCATAGAATGACTAGAATATCGTAGATTGATGCCGAATCATTCTATCATATATTAAGCCGCATACATCCATTATTAGGAATGTATGCGGCTTTCTTAAATACTTTAAAATCCTATCATGCTATAATTATTTATTTACATAATTTCTGCACCGGCTGGCATTTCTCTTTCTGGAACCATTAAGGATAGTTTACCCTCAGCATCTTCCGCGCAAAGTATCATACCTTCAGACATGAGTCCAGCTAATTTTGCAGGCTTTAAGTTGACAATTACCATTACCTTTTTACCTACCATTTCTTCCGGTGTATAATGAGCTTTAATTCCTGATATGATTTGTTTCACCTGAGAACCAATTTTGACTTGAGAGCATAATAGTTTTTTGGATTTTTTAACTTCTTCACAAGCAATAATTTCTCCTACTTGGAATTGAAGTTTTGCAAAATCATCATAAGTTATCTCTGGTTTTGCTTCAATATCAATAACAGAATTATCCTGTACTTCCTCATTTATTGTTTCTGTATTCTGTGCTGCTTTCATCTCTTCCACTTTTTCTAATACCTCCTTTAAATCTAAACGGGCAAATAATATCTTCGGTGCATCCGTCACCTTTGTTCCACTTTCATATAATCCGAATTGGTTTAGTTCATCTAAGGTTCTAACCTTAGTGGACAGCTGGGATACTATATTGCTTGCTGTCTCAGGCATAAAGGATTCTAGTAAGCTTGCACCGATACAGATGCTTTCTACAAGATTATATAGAACTGTTGCTAATCGATCCTTATTTGCTTCATCCTTTGCTAGTACCCAAGGCATGGTCTCATCAATATATTTATTGCAACGTTTAAACAGCGTAAATATTTCACTAATTGCATCAGCTACTCGAAGTTTCTCCATCTTAGCAATAACCTTTTTTGGTGTTTCTAAAGCTAGTGTCTTCAATTCCTCATCAACAGCCTCAACTACCTTACCATCACTTACGATACCACCAAAATATTTATTAGACATGGAAATCGTACGATTCACCAGATTACCTAATGTATTGGCTAAGTCTGAATTAATTCGTTCTACTAGAAGTTCCCATGAAATAATACCGTCATTGTCAAAAGGCATTTCATGAAGTACGAAAAAGCGAACTGCATCTACACCAAATACCTTTACTAAGTCGTCGGCATAGAGCACATTTCCTTTAGATTTACTCATCTTATCCGCGGAATTCCCCTGCATTAACCAAGGGTGCCCAAAGATCTGCTTTGGTAATGGTTCACCTAATGCCATAAGAATAATTGGCCAGTAAATCGTATGGAAACGAATAATATCCTTACCAATTAGGTGCAAATCAGCAGGCCAAAACTTATTATATTGCTCTGCATGATTACCATCGGCATCATAGCCAATACCAGTAATATAATTACTTAAAGCATCTAGCCAAACATAAACTACATGCTTATCATCAAAATCAACAGGAATACCCCATTTAAAAGATGTTCTGGATACACATAAATCTTGAAGACCTGGAAGAAGGAAATTGTTCATCATCTCATTCTTCCTAGATTCTGGTTGAATGAAGTTTGGATTCTTATTTATATGATCTATTAATTGATCTGCATATTTGCTTAGTTTTAAGAAATATGCATCTTCCTTTGCCACTTGAACCTCACGTCCACAATCCGGACATTTACCATCCTCTAACTGTGAAGAAGTGAAGAAAGATTCACAAGGTGTACAGTAAAGGCCTTCATAAAATCCTTTGTAGATATCTCCTTGCTCATATAATTTCTTAAAGATCTTCTGTACCTGTACTATATGATCCTTATCTGTTGTTCGAATAAACTTATCATAGGAAGTATTCATTAGATCCCAGATACGCTTTATATCACCAGCAATATTATCTACGAATTCCTTCGGTGACATTGCAGCTTCCTCTGCTTTTAATTCAATTTTCTGCCCATGCTCATCTGTGCCCGTTTGAAAATATACATCATATCCTTGAGCGCGTTTGAAACGGGCAATACTATCGGATAAAACAATTTCATAAGTATTTCCAATATGTGGTTTACCGGATGTATAAGCAATTGCTGTTGAAATATAGTATGGTTTCTTATTCATTATCTTTCATTCCTTTCTATTTTATACTATTTCGGATTATGCGAAAATTAGCGTTTCGATTACGAAACCCTGGTGCCAAGCACAATCGGCATAGCTACATAATACATTAGTTGCGAGTGCAGCATCTCAATACCAACTTGGTTCACATATGCGGAGCTTTTTTATTATTAGGGATTGTAGGGCAATTTAATATTAAATAAAAAACTCCCGTCCTTAAATCACTTTAAAGACGAGAGAAGCTCCCGTGGTACCACTTTAATTCACCTTTATATTACTACAAAGGTCTCAATCACTGCATCCTAACAGCTTAGCAATGTAACGGTTGCTACCGTCGCAGCCTAAGAATAACTTCCTCGGTGCGCAGCTCCAAGACCATCTTCAATAGTTTCTTCGTATCTCCCTTTCTCAGCTACCAGGGTTCTCTGTCGACCGTTCCACTATTTACTCTTCTTTTCACAGCCTTTACAATATAACTATATTTATGCAAAGTATACCATTCTAGACTCTCTTTGTCAAAGTTTTTTCGATTACTCTTTTCTAGCCATCTTGATAATCGAGGACTCCCTATAGAAAAACAGCCTGCTGATAACAAAACAAATGGTTACCCTTTATATTTCCATAATAACAATAAATTATTCGATAAATTTATTTACGAAATATACTTTTTCAATTAACGTTTCATTAACCTGAAACTGATAAGGGTATATTTTAATAGTATTGTATTATAGACTATGCTATAATTACCCTAATATTGGTAACTATAAAATTATACAAGGAGGGTAACGTTTTAAGAGACATTGCACTCGGAAAACGTAAGCAATATGAAAACAAGCAGGTCACAAGATAAAAGTTATTTAATTATCCTACTTTTATTTTTATCAAGTTTATTAATTTTATTGAACGGATGTAAATCATCCTATCCCTCACATCAGCCAGATGGACAAGCCTCCTCACCACCTTTATCCGAGGATGCAGATTCACTGGAACCCTCATTAGGAACTACAGAAGAGCAATACCAAAATTCCGATCATACCTTTTTAAATCCGGAAGGTACCACCTTAGAAAGTCGTATCAATCCTCCTTCTGGATATGCAAGAATTCCCTCTGATCCTAAGGAATTAACTTCTTTTATTAGAAGGCTTCCTTTGAAAGAGGATGGAAGTAAAGTTCTCCTATATAATGGGGAAGAAAAAAGAAAACAGAATAACCATATTGCTGTCTTTGATATTAAACTTAGCAATCGAGATTTGCAACAATGCGCAGATTCCATAATTCGAATCTATGCAGAGTACTACTGGTTCCATGGAGAATATGATAAGATTGCTTTTCACCTAACTAATGGCTTTTATATGGAATATACAAAGTGGAGAGAAGGGAATCGCCTGCAGGTAGAAGGTAATGATGTTTACTGGGTTAAAAGTCAGGAATATAACGATTCTTACGAAGAATTTCTTAAGTACTTAGATATGGTGTTTGCTTATGCGGGCACCCTATCCTTGGTCGAGGAGTGTGAACCAGTTACTATAGAGGAGCTACGTCCAGGAGATATGATTCTTCAAGGTGGAAGTCCTGGACACTGTGTTCTAATCGTTGATATTGCAGAGGATATCCATGGAAACCGATGCTTTTTACTAGCACAAGGATATATGCCTGCACAGGATTTTCATATATTGAAAAACCCCCTTAACCAAGAAGATCCTTGGTATTGTGCCACAGATATCACCTTTCCATTAACAACACCTTCCTGGACTTTCAATGAAGGTGCCACGGTACGTTGGGCGAACTTTCCTTTAAATGAATCTAATAAAGCCCTTACATTCACCAACAAAAAACAAAGTTCCTTTCTAAATGATAGGGATAATAAGGCGATACCAGCTATGTCTGATAATATGTTAATTAATGGAGAAAGTGAATCTTCCCAAGTTGCTCTGCTTGCAGTTGGAGATAATCTAATCCATACCGAAGTTATTGAGAGTGGTAAACAGCCGAATGGTCAGTATAATTACAATCATTTATATGCAAATATTAAAAGTGATATTTCTGCTGCCGATATTGCTATTATTAATCAGGAAACTATACTTGGCGGCGATGATTTCGAATATACCGGTTACCCAGCTTTTAATTCTCCAACAGAAATCGGTGAGGCTATTGTTGAGGCTGGCTTTGATGTGGTACTTCATGCAACGAATCATACCTTGGATAAGAAACTTCAAGGTGTATTAAACACATTTGCTTTTTGGCAACAATACCCGCAGATTACAATTCTAGGAATTAATGAAACTAAGCAACAACGAGATGAAATTAAAATAGTTGAGATGAATGGAATTAAATTGGCCATGCTAAACTATACTTATGGCTTAAATGGATACCGTATTCCAGATGATATGCCATATTTAGTTAATATGCTGGATATGGAACAGATGGCGAAAGATATCGAAAAGGCAGAATCCATAGCCGATTTTACAATTGTTTTTCCTCATTGGGGAACCGAATATGTTTATGAACCAACCAATGCTCAGAAAGAACTTTGCAAATTCTTTTTTAATCACGGAGTAGACCTTGTAATAGGAACCCATCCTCATGTTCTGGAACCGGTGGAATGGATGGAAACGGATGATCATAGAATGCTTATATATTACTCTCTTGGTAACTTTATCTCCTACCAGAAGGAAGCCCCTCGTATGCTTGGTGGGATGGCCACAGTAACCATTACAAAGAATGAAGATAATACTTTTATTAGTGATGCCGGTATTATACCAATTATAACTCATTATGAGAATGGTCCCTCTGATTATAACTATGCTATATACAAGCTTTCTGAATATACACCAGAATTGACAGAAAAGCATGGTGTTTCAGACTTGGCCAAAAATGGGCCTCTATCTTATACTGAAATTTATACCCTAGCTGAAAACATCCTTGGGGATTGGTTTTATAAATAAAATAAATAAAAATAAGATTGGCCAAAAAGGTATATCCCTATGGACATACGTTTTAGTCAATCTTATTTTCCTCTACTACCCTCTCGCTTCCCCACTCCGCTTCTGGAAAATACCTCCTCCAGTACTAGCTTATATAGGTTAACAAGTTTTATAGGATTTGTCAATACATTTTTATGTTTTTAATGTCCTTTTGGTGGTTTTGTCTAAGTTTTTTTT
>JAAYSQ010000113.1 GCA_012523925.1 Clostridiales bacterium | reverse complement strand
GAGGGGATTATACTTGGACTTCCGCTTTCGTTTCCCAAAGTAATTCATTTCTGTGTTTATCCTTATAATAATATTAGTTTATGAAAGAAGGTATCGTATGATTTCGGAAAAAATGATGGAGTTTGTGAAGAACAGTTCTGCAATCCGGGCCATGTTTGAAGAAGGGAAACGTATGGCAGAATTACATGGACCGGAGAATGTCTACGATTTTAGCTTAGGAAATCCCAGTGTCTTGCCACCGGAAGAAGTTAATAAAGCGCTTTTGAAAGTAATTCATGAGGAAGATCCGAATTTGGTACATGGTTATATGAACAATTCTGGATATGAGGATGTTCGTAGGAAGATTGCATATTCCATTAATGATAAATTCGGTACTAGTTTTGATGAAAAAAATATCATTATGACCGTGGGGGCTGCAGGTGGACTAAATGTTATTTTTAAGTCTTTGTTAAATCCCGGCGATGAGGTGATTACATTTGCTCCTTTCTTTGGAGAATACCGAAGTTATGTTGGCAATTATGATGGCAAACTTATTGTTGTTGCACCGAATACGACAGATTTCCAACCAAACCTTAGTGAATTGGAGCAGAAAATTACCAAGAAGACAAAAGCAGTTATTATCAATTCGCCGAATAATCCAACCGGTGTTGTCTATTCGGAAAGAACCATTCTAGATTTGGCGCAGATTTTATATAAGAAGCAGGAGGAATACAATACTACCATCTACCTGATTTCCGATGAACCCTATCGTGAGTTGGTATATGATGGTGTAGAAGTTCCCTATCTTACTAAGTACTATAAGAATACGATTGTAGGATATTCCTGGAGTAAGTCCTTATCACTACCAGGTGAAAGAATTGGATATCTGGTAATTCCTAAGGAGGTAGATGATTATGATAATCTCATATCCGCAGCCAATGTGGCAACCCGTATACTGGGATTTGTAAATGCACCATCACTGATGCAAAGAGCGGTTGCATATTGCCTAGATGCTAAGATAGATGTAGAAATCTATAACCGAAACCGAGAACTTCTTTATAATAGCTTATTATCCTATGGCTATGAATGCGTTAAACCGCAGGGAGCATTTTACCTATTCATTAAATCACTTGAAGAAGATGATCAAGCATTTGCCCGTGCAGCAAAGAAGCACAACATTCTCATTGTACCTGGATCTTCTTTTGGATGCCAAGGTTACTGCAGAATAGCATATTGTGTAGATTATCAGATGATTGAGCGGGCTTTGCCAGGTTTTAAGAAACTAGCCAAAGAATATCATAAATAATAAGATTGCATGTATAACATTTGATTATTGCTTTGCTCGCGTAGTAAAATAGTCCTCAATAAATTTAAAGTTATGAAAAAACATATATAATATATTATTATTAATATGCTATATTGAAAAATGTAATAGATATGTATATAATAAGAAAGGAAAAGTCGAATGCGTTTGTGGGAAAAGAATATTCGTAAAGTTACTCCTTATGTTCCAGGAGAACAACCAAATAAACCCAACATGGTTAAATTAAATACCAATGAAAATCCTTATCCGCCTGCACCAGGCGTGCGTAAAGTCCTACAGAATATGGATACAAGCAAATTACGTATGTATCCTGATCCGACAAGTGATTTATTAATCGATGAATTGGCTAGGTTTTATCATTTAGATAAGGAGCAGGTATTTGTAGGGGTTGGTTCTGACGATGTACTTGCCATGG
>JAAYSQ010000112.1 GCA_012523925.1 Clostridiales bacterium | reverse complement strand
TGTGATGACTTAATTTTACTACAAAACAGAGAGGATTTCCTTATGTTTTGGGCACTTTCTAAAAGTTGTTTATAACAAATCCTGTAAAAAGAGGGATTGTGGATAAAAGTACGGAAACTCAAGAATAAGTTTATGTTGAATTAAACACTCCTTTGTGGTAGTATGGTAAAGTGCTAATATGTTAAAGAATGATTTTGGATTATATATATGACACTGTTTTTCATAATAGCATTACATATACCACATGGGAGGTTTTTTATGCAAAGCAATATACCTTTGGACTTACTTATAACTAATATGTTGTCCGCTTCGGTGGAAACTTTAAAAATATTTTTCTATACATTGATTTTATCCATTCCTTTGGGATTTATCGTTGCCTTGCTACGAGCTAGTAGATTTAAAATTATATCTGTTCCTATCCAGATCTATCAGCTGATTTTTCGAGGGACACCTCTTATGCTTCAGCTATTCTTTTTTATGTATGGGCCTTACTATATCTTTGGCTTTAGTTTTGACCGTTTTGTCGCTTGTATCGCTGCTTTTGTTATTAATTATGCAGCATATTTTGGAGAGATATTCCGAGGTGGTATTGGAGCAATACCTAAGGGGCAGTATGAGGCGGCGAAAGTATTAGGTTATACAAAATTCCAGACATTTATGCGAATTATTCTTCCACAGGTTGTGAAACATGTAATCCCCGCAACAGGGAACGAACTCATGACATTGGTTAAGGATACTTCACTGGCACAGGTGATTGCTGTCAAAGAATTATTTGATGTGGCAACCAGTGCAGGTTCGAAATATTTCTCTACTATTCCGATTGTAGTAGCGGCTGTATTCTACCTAGTTATGAATACGATTGTGGAATTTGTATTTAAAATAATTGAGAAGAAATTGGACTATTATAAGAATTAGCTAGGAGGGAAAGGCATGCTGTTAAAAGCAAACCATTTAGAAAAAGGCTTCGGGGACACCGATGTATTAAATAATATCTCCATGGAAGTAAACGAGGGGGAAGTGGTTGCAATTATTGGTCCTTCCGGCTCTGGTAAATCAACATTACTTCGCTGTCTTACACAATTAGAGAGGGTGGATCGTGGAGAGATTACAATTTGTGGAAAGCGGATGGTTGAAATGAAGGGTGAGAAAGTTGTACATGCTGATAATCAAACGCTTCATGAAATTATTCTTGATGTTGGATTAGTGTTTCAGAATTTTAATCTTTTCCCTCATATGTCCGTCTTGAAAAATATCGTAGATGCCCAGGTGCATGTACTTAAGCTTGATAAGAAGAGTGCAAGACAGAAAGCATTGGAACTTCTAGATAAAGTGAATCTGAGAGATAAAGCAAGCGCTTATCCTGGTGAATTATCTGGTGGGCAACAGCAACGGATCGCAATTGCTAGAGCCCTGGCTCTAAATCCTCGTATCCTTTTCTTTGATGAACCTACTTCTGCCTTGGATCCGGAGTTGATAGGAGAAATTCTAAAGGTAATACGAAGTCTTGCTCAGGAAAAGATGACAATGGTAATTGTAACCCATGAGATGGCATTTGCCAGAGATGTCGCCGATAGGGTGATTTTTATGGACAATGGCGTCATCGTCGAGGAAGGAACGCCGGAGGAAGTACTTATGAATACGACCAACCAAAGGACGAGAGAGTTCTTACAGAGATTTCATGGATGATAGAAAGGCTTGAAAATTAGCCCTTGCAAATTTTGCCTCTACTTGCTATAATAGTAATGATGCAGAATGATAAGAAGAATTGGGAGTGGACGAAAGTCCACTCTTCTTATATGTTTGACATATTTTATTAATTTATTTGGCAGAATATAACGATGAATATATATGTATTTTAATATAACTTATCTAACTCATGAAAGAAAGTAGGGATGAAATGTCAAAGCGTGAAAATTATGAAAGAAAGACAGAGAAATTATTAGAGCCAATCCTAGAGGCTAATCCTTTTGAATTATATGATGTAGAGTATGTAAAGGAAGGAAGCAATTGGTATCTCCGAGTTTATATAGACAAGGAGGGCGGTATCACAATCGATGATTGTGAACTGGTAAGTAGGGCTTTAAGTGATGCCTTGGATAAAGAAGATTTTATTGCAGAAGCCTATATTTTAGAAGTGAGTTCACCTGGGCTTGGTAGACAGTTAAAGAAAGATAAGCATTTTGAAAAGAGCATTGGTGAAGAAGTTGAAATTAAGCTATACAAAGCAATTGATAAGCAGAAAGAATGGTCTGGGGTATTGGTAAGCTTTGACCAGGATAAACTTACAGTAGATCTTGATGATGGGGAAACAATGGATTTTGCAAGGCAAAATATTGCAAAGGTAAGGTTGAAACTTGACTTTTAGTAATAATCCAAATGAAGCATTTATAATAGGAGGGTTTCCCTCCTAAACGTGTTTTCTAAATATATTTTTAAGATAAGGAGGAAAGCCTCCTTAGAAAGTTATCGTAGAGTTAAAGTTTATGAAGGAGGATTAGAATGGATGCGAACAAAGAGCTCATTGGAGCTTTGAACCAAATTGAGAAGGAAAAAAACATTAGTAAAGATGTCTTATTAGAGGCATTAGAGAACTCATTGGTTGCTGCATGTAAGAATAATTTTGGTAGAGCAGATAATATTAAAGTCAATATTGATAGAGAGAGCGGAGAAGTTAATGTATATGCAATGAAAGAAGTTGTTGAGGAGGTAACAGATCCGATTCTTCAGGTGAGTCTAGCACAAGCGAAAATGAAAGACGGTAAGGCTGACATAGGTGATGTTATTGCCATTAAGGTTACACCGAAGAACTTTGGACGTATTGCAGCTCAGAAAGCAAAACAGGTCGTTGTTCAAAAAATTCGAGAAGAAGAGAGAAAAGTACTTTATAATCAGTATAGCAGCAAGGAGAAAGATATTGTAACCGGTATCGTACAGCGTTACGTAGGTAATAATATTAGCATTAATTTGGGAAAAGTTGATGCGATTTTAACGGAAAATGAGCAAGTTCGTGGCGAAGTCTTTATGCCTACCGACAGAATCAAACTTTACGTATTAGAAGTTAAGGATACAACTAAGGGTCCTAGAATAACCGTATCCAGAACCCATCCGGAACTTGTTAAGCGATTGTTTGAAGCTGAGGTTACTGAAATTCAGGATGGTACCGTTGAGATTATGAGTATTGCTAGAGAGGCAGGCTCTAGAACTAAGATGGCAGTATGGAGCAATAATGAAGATGTTGATGCTGTAGGCGCTTGCGTCGGGTTAAATGGCGCGAGAGTAAATGCGATTGTTCATGAGCTAAGAGGCGAGAAAATCGACATTGTTAACTGGAGTGAATATCCTGAAGTTTTAATCGAAAATGCCTTAAGCCCTGCAAAAGTTATCTCTGTTGAACTTGATGAAGAGGAGAAGAGTGCTCGAGTTATCGTTCCGGATTATCAGTTATCCCTTGCGATTGGTAAGGAAGGTCAGAATGCCAGACTAGCGGCGAAATTGACCGGATATAAGATAGATATTAAAAGTGAATCCCAAATCATGGAATATTAAGGATGTGAGGATATATGGCGAAGAAAATACCTTTAAGAATGTGTACCGGATGCGAACAAGCAAAAAGTAAAAAAGAATTGATTCGTGTCGTTAAGACCCCGGAAACAGAGATTGTTCTTGATACAACGGGTAAGAAAAATGGTCGTGGTGCCTATGTCTGCAAATCAACCGAATGTCTACAGAAAGCGATTAAGACAAGGGGATTGGAACGTTCTTTGAGAACTGCCATTCCGAAAGAAGTGGTAGAAATGCTAGAGGAGGAGATGGCAAATTTTGAGTCCGGAGAGAAAGAGGGTATTTAATCTAATAGGAATTGCAATGAAATCTCGCAATGTGGTTAGTGGTGAGTTTTCAACAGAAAAGGCGGTGAAAGAAGGAAAAGCAACCCTAGTTATCGTAGCAGAGGACGCATCTGATAATACAAAGAAGATGTTTACCAACATGTGTTCTTACTATAAAGTACCAATAAGTTTTTTTGGTAAAAAATACGAGCTGGGTCATTCAATGGGCAAAGAATTCCGTGCTTCTTTGGCATTGCTTGATAAGGGGTTGGCTGATGCAATAGATAAGCAACTTAAAATGATACAGTGTTAATAACGGAGGTAGTAAGTATGGCGAAAATGAAAGTGTTTGAGCTAAAGAATTTAATAAATGAGAAAAAAAATGGAGTTGATACAATAGAAAGCCGACATATACAGGCGTATCTGGAAAAAAATATGGGCGTGAAGAAGACACATAGCAGCAACCTGGATGAAAAAGAAATTGCTGCAGTGAAGAAACATTTTCTTCCTCAGGCTAATACACCAGTGCAACCTACCAGTCAGAAGCCAACCGTAGCTGCAAGTCAGAAACCAGCAGGAACCCGTGGCCAACAGGCTAGCCAGGGGCAAAAACAAGCGGGAGGAACAAGACAGGGTACCTCCGCCTCGAATATTAAGAATTCCAATAGCGATGCTGGTCAAAGGAAAACTTCTGGTGTAAGTTCTAGAGTTTCTACACAACAAAACCAGCGATCTGCAAGAACAACTGGCCAACAATCAAGCCAGGGTCAAAGACAGCAAGGAGGAACGCGCCAAGGAACGTATGCGCAGAATAATCAAACTATGCAAAGGACATCCAATAGTAACAGACAAGGACAGAGACCACAGGGTGGATCACGTTCACAATATAACCAGCAATCTTCAAGAACTGCTGGAAGCTATAATAGACAAGGTTCCCAGGGGCAGAGGACACAGGGTGGAGAACGCCAGGGAAGTTCAAGATACGGACAGCAAGGCCAAAGAACGCAAGGACAGGGTGGAAGCCGTCCGTTCAACCAGAATAGACAAAGACCTGCAGGTTATGGCAATAGAAATAGCCAAGGGAACACGCAAGGAAATCGCAGCGGTGGTTACGCAGGCGCAAATCGATCTACAGGAGGTCAAAGAAGCGGTGGCTATCAATCTAGATACGATAAAAAAGAAGATGGCACAAGCTATAATAATAACCGGTCTGCTGGAAATAGACGAGGACCTGTTGGAAGAAATGAACGAAGATCCTTTGATCAACAGATACTAGATCAAAAAGTTGCTGAGAAAAATGATAATAGTAATAAGAGAAATAGAGACAGAATGAATAAAGAACGGAATTATAAAGATAGAAACGGTGCGGCTTACCGTTCAAAGAATAATAAAGATAATATGGAAAAACTTGCTCCTAGAAAAGGACAATTTATTAAACCAAAGCCAGTAGAGAAACCTAAGGAAGATGAAATCAAGGTGATTACTGTTCCTGAAGTATTAACTATTAAGGAACTTTCTGATTTGATGAAGAAACCTGCTGCTGCAGTTGTGAAAAAACTTTTCCTTGAAGGTAAGATGGTTTCCATCAATTCTGAGATTACATTTGAAGAAGCCGAAGAAATTGCTATAGAATATGATATTATTGCAGAAAAAGAAATTGTAGTGGATGAAGTGGAAGAATTACTAAAAGAGGAAGAGGAGGATCCAGCAACTTTAGAGAAGCGTCCTCCAGTAGTCTGTGTTATGGGTCATGTTGACCATGGTAAGACTTCCCTTTTAGATGCTATTCGTAAAACAAGTGTAACTACCAAAGAAGCTGGTGGTATCACGCAAGTAATCGGTGCTTATGTAGTAGAGGCGGAAGGGGAAAAAATCACATTCCTCGATACCCCTGGACATGAAGCTTTTACTTCTATGCGTATGAGAGGTGCACAGGCAACGGATATCGCTATTCTTGTTGTAGCAGCAGATGATGGTGTTATGCCACAGACTGTAGAGGCAATTAACCATGCTAAAGCCGCAGGTGTAGAGATTATTGTAGCAATTAATAAAATTGATAAGCCTAGCGCAAATATTGAACGTGTAAAGCAGGAGTTAACCGAGCATGAACTAATCGCTGAGGACTGGGGTGGCGATACCATTTTCGTACCCGTTTCTGCACATACCGGAGAAGGCATTAGCCAACTTCTTGAAATGATTATATTAACAGCAGAAATGAAGGAATTAAAAGCAAATCCTGATCGTAATGCAAGAGGCGTTGTAATTGAGGCTAAGCTTGATAAGGGAAGAGGTACGGTTGCTACCATTTTGATACAGAAAGGTACACTTCATGTTGGGGATAATATTGCAGTTGGATCCAGTTATGGTAAGGTTCGTGCCATGGTAGACGACCGTGGTAGAAGAGTGAAAGAGGCTTTACCTTCTACTCCTGTAGAAATCATTGGATTAAACGCAGTGCCTGATGCCGGTGAGATATTTATGGCAACAGATAATGAGAAGGAAGCTAGAAATATCGCAGAAACATTTATCAAACAAAGTAAAGAAAAACTTCTTGCAGATACGAAAGCTAGATTGTCCTTGGATGGTCTATTCTCACAAATTCAAGCAGGTAATATTAAAGAATTGAACTTAATTATTAAAGCAGATGTGCAAGGTTCAGTGGAAGCAATGAAGCAGAGTCTTGTAAAACTAAGTAATGACGAAGTTGCAGTTCGAGTAATCCATGGTGGTGTTGGTGCTATCAATGAATCCGACGTTATTCTAGCAAGTACGTCCAATGCTATTATAATTGGTTTTAATGTTAAACCTGATAATGCAGCAAAAGATACTGCAAATCGTGAAAAAGTAGATATTAAATTCTATCGTGTTATTTACAATGCAATTGATGATGTAGAAGCTGCCATGAAGGGTATGCTTGATCCTGTATATGAAGAAAAGGTAATCGGTCATGCTGAGGTTCGCCAGACATTTAAGGCTTCCGGTGTTGGAACGATTGCTGGTTCCTATGTACTGGATGGTAAAGTTCAAAGAGGTTGTAGAGCTAGAATTTATAGAGATGATAAGCTAATTCATGAAGGTGATTTGGCATCCTTAAAGAGATTCCAGGATGATGTCAAGGAAGTTGCTACCGGTTATGAATGTGGATTGGTATTTGAAAAGTATAATGACATCAAAGAAGGCGACAAGGTTGAACTTTATATTATGGCAGAAGTACCAAGATAAATTTTAACTATAAGTTTAACCGGGACAGAAAGGATTGGTGATAGATATGAGAAAGAATAGTATTAAAAACACCAGAGTTAATGTTGAAGTGCAAAAAGTTCTAAGTAGTTTAATCAGTAGGGAATTAAAGGATCCAAGAATTAATCCGATGACTTCCGTTGTTTCTGTAGAGGTTGCACCAGATCTGAAAACAGCAAAGGTATATATAAGTGTACTTGGAGATGAAGCTTCAAAAGAATCCACCCGGCTAGGACTTAAAAGTGCCGCCTCCTATTTACGAGGACAATTGGCTAAAGAATTGAATTTAAGAAATACTCCTGAGTTAACTTTTATTATTGATAAATCCATTGAATATGGAGTCAATATGGCGAAATTAATTGATGAAGTAAATAAGAATAACCGTAGTGACGATGAGGAATCATTTGATAATGAAGTTGATGAAAATAAAGAGTAATACAATTGAAGGCTTCGACGCGAATGAGAAGGGTGATAGCAGTGGAGAAAATAGTAGAACAAATCATTAATGCGAGAAAAATTGCAATCGCCGGCCATATAAGACCGGACGGTGATTGCATTGGCTCTTGCACGGCTTTATATCAATATCTAAAACGCAATCAAAATCGTTTTGGTTTTGAAAAAGTGGATATGTATTTAGAGCCCTTTAGTAATGAGTTTCGTATTCTTAATGCTACCGATGAGGCTAGTCATAATTGCCAAGTCGATGAAATCTATGATTTGTTTATTTCCTTGGATTGCGCAAGTGTGGATAGGTTGGGTAATGCTATTAAATATTTTAATTCAGCTAGAAAAACTTTGAATATCGACCATCACATAAGTAATACTAACTTTGCAGATGTTAACCATGTTGTAGCGGATGCCTCCTCAACCAGTGAAGTGGTCTTTACGCTCCTTGAAGAAGAGGAGATAACCAAGGAAATTGCCAGTTCACTATACGTGGGAATTATTCATGACACTGGCGTGTTCAAGCATTCCAATACGACAGAGAAAACAATGAATATAGCTGGTAAGTTAATCAGTAAAGGGATTGATTCCTCCCGTTTGATTAATGATACTTTCTATGCCAAAACCTATATTCAGAATCAGGTTCTTGGGCGCTGTCTAATGGAAAGTGATCTCATTTTAGATGGGAAGATTATCGTTTCTTCCATTAATCGTAAGACCATGGAATTATACCAAGCAGCCACTACTGATCTCGAAGGAATCGTAGATCAGCTCCGTGTTACCAAGGGAGTGGAAGTCGCTATATTTATGTATGAAACTAATGAAAACGAGTTTAAGATAAGTATGCGATCCAATGGCAAGGTTAATGTAAGCAAAATTGCTATTCATTTTGGTGGTGGTGGGCATGTACAGGCAGCTGGATGTACAATGAATGGCTTACCTACAGATATATTAAACAATCTAACTCCTCATATCGAAGCTCAATTAAATGGAAACGTAAAGCCTTAAAGGAGTATTAGCATTGATTAATGGAATAATAAATGTATATAAAGAAAAAGGATATACCTCTCATGATGTAGTAGCGAAAATGAGAGGTATATTAAGGATAAAGAAAATTGGTCATACTGGAACGCTAGATCCGGATGCGGAAGGTGTATTGCCAGTTTGCATCGGTAAAGCAACAAAGCTTGTAGACCTTATTACTAATAAGGATAAAACATACGAGGCGGTGCTTAAGCTTGGCATAACTACGGATACGCAGGATATTACAGGTACTGTTCTTACAAGGAAAGATGTAACAGTAACAATTCCTGAGATTGAAGAAGCGATTCGGTCTTATATTGGAGAATATATGCAATTACCCCCGATGTATTCAGCTATTAAAGTTAATGGAAAAAAACTTTATGAGCTTGCAAGACAAGGGAAGGAAGTGGAACGAAAGAGGCGTAAAGTATACATTCATGATATACGGATTTTAAAGATTGATGCTCTACAGCATGAGGTTAGTATGTCAGTTGATTGCGGGAAAGGAACCTATATCCGGACTCTATTGCATGATATTGGAGAAACGCTCGGTTGCGGAGGAACAATGAAAAGCCTAACAAGAACTGCGGTAGGTGATTTCCATCTTAAGGATGCCTATAAACTTTCCGAAATTGAAAAAATGGTTCATAATGAGCAAATTAATACAATTGTTTATCCTATTGATGGGATTTTCTCGGACTATTCCAGAATTACAGTGGCAAGGGAATACAGCAAATTAATTTATAATGGCAACCCTTTTCAAACTAGCCATTTGACAGAGCCGATACAATATCCATCTACGGACTGGGTTAGGGTATATGATGCTGATGATGATTTCATAGGCATATATCAATATGACTACGGCAGAAAATCCTATCGACCGGTCAAACTCTTCATGACTAAACATACTATTTAATACAGACACAAATACATGCTACTTGAGGTCCTATTGGGACGCGTAAGTTGGAGGAAGCAATGGAATATATCGCAGGAAATACGGAATTTCAGTTAAAAAACAGTGCGGTAACTCTAGGTAAGTTTGATGGAATTCATCGGGGACATCAATATCTGATTGATCAGATTATTTCACACAAGAAATTTGGGCTTACAGCGGTAATGTTTACTTTTCAGTTTCATCCTTATAATTTATTTACAGATAAAGAATTTCAGCAGATATATACGGAAGAAGAAAAGCTGGCTACGCTAACTCAGACGGGATTGGATGTTTTGATTGCTTATCCCTTCACTGAGGAGACGAGAAGTATTGAGCCGGAAATTTTTATTCGGAAGGTTCTTGTGGAGAAGTTGGATGCTAAGCTAATTGTAGTAGGAGATGATTTCCGTTTTGGACATAATCGAAGAGGTGACATCACCTTATTACAGCAATGCGCAGATATCTATGGTTATAAAATTATTGTCTGCGAGAAGAGAAAATGGCAGAATCGTATTATCAGCAGTTCAGCAATACGCAATGAATTAAAAGAGGGTAATTTGGAAGTGGCTAATGCAATGCTTGGTAGGCCTTACTTTATCCGTGGAGAAGTTCTTCATGGGAGAAGAATTGGAAGAACACTCGGTATGCCAACTACGAATATCACACCTTCGACCAATAAGATGTTACCTCCTTGCGGGGTATATACTTCTAAGACATTGATAGAAGGAAACTACTATTATGGTGTTACCAACATTGGATATAAACCAACGGTAGGTGCTGAAACAAATAAAGGTGTAGAGACTTATATATTCAATTTTGATCAAGATTTATATGGCAAAGTAATCGAAGTTGAACTTATGTCATATATGCGCCCTGAAATAAAGTTTGACACCTTGGAAGAACTGAAGCAGAAGATGGAAGAGGATATTGTTTTTGCTAAGAAATATTTTCAACTGATTTAATCCTCACACGATTACAGATAATATAAGTTAACATTATCTGATCGGCGTGGAATAGATTATGCATTGTTTTATAAATATTAAAATATATATCATCAGCGAATTTGGAGGTTTAATTTTGCCGAAATGCGAAAAAACTTTATCGCTGGTGATTTTTTATGTGTAATTTTGCTTACAAATTGTTTAAGGTTGTTGACGAATGATAATTTATATTTTATTATTGGTATTGATTTCATTGTTATAAAAAAGACAATGATTTGTAATCACATTTATTAACTCTTGCAAACAGGTGTATTAATGATGTAAATTTTCTTAGCATATACATAGAAGATATTCAATGCGCTAGATGTAATATTATTATAGTGCAAGAGCAAAATATACGAGGGGAGAATTTTCATGTTATCTGTTAGAAATGTTACAAAAAAATACGGCAAATTATTGGCAAATGATAATATCAACTTTGAGGTTAATGCAGGGGAAATCTCTGTATTATTAGGACCCAATGGTGCCGGAAAATCCACAATTATTAAATGTATCGCAGGTTTGCTGAAATTCCAAGGAAACATTTATATTAATGGAAATGGGAATAAGTCACTGCAAGCGAAAAGGGATCTGGGATATATTCCTGAGATGCCTTCATTATATGATATGCTGACAGTTTGGGAGCATATGGAGTTCATTGCAAGAGCTTATTCATTAGAGAACTGGAAGGAAACCGCTGAAACATTTCTGGATCGGTTTGAACTATCTGATAAGAAGAAAAAACTTGGCAGTGATTTATCCAAAGGTATGCAACAAAAATTAAGTATATGCTGCGGGCTTCTACCTAGACCAAAAGTTATTCTTTTTGATGAACCAATGGTTGGTTTGGATCCTCATGCAATTAAAGAGCTTAAGAATATAATTATGGAACTAAGGCAGGAGGGTAGTGCCATTCTAATTAGTACACATATGTTAGATAGTGTAGACGAGTTCTGGGATAGTGCGAATATCATGATGGATGGTAAAATTGCTGCTAGAAGAACCCGTAATGAGATAGCGGGGTCTGGCGAAGATTTGGAAACTCTATTTTTCACTATAACAGAGGGGGATCGGTAATGAAGGCATTGTTGTATTTGTTAATAACCCAGCTGAAGAACCGAATGCTGGCACTAAAGAAAAAACCCGCCTTATTAATCCTATACATTTTTATTGCTTTGATGCTTTTCTTAGTAATCTTTGTATCTATTATGATGGAAGTGGAATCAACGCAGCTTAACTTTGCAGATGAACGTGTTATATATATGATTCTTGGAGGAATTGGTTTACTTTTTCTTGGTACATTTATTACTACTGGGCTTTCTACGGGATCCACTTTATTTACAATGTCGGATGTGGGTCTACTATTCGTTGCTCCGATATCCTCGAAGAAGATTTTGCTCTATGGCCTTGTTAGTACCCTTGGAAAAACAATACTAGCATCCTTCTTTATTCTTTATCAGATTGTTAATCTAAAAGCTAATTTCGGTTATGGATTAAAGGAAATTCTTGCTCTTTATTTAATCTATGTTATCATAACGATAGTTGGTCAACTACTATCGATTGCTACCTATATCTACAGTAACGGCAACACTAAAAGAAAGAAAGTGATTCAAACAGTATTGTATTTCTTCGCAGGAATATTTCTAGTTACTACACTGATCATCCAACGAAATCAGCAGGTGAGTTTATACGAAACAGTATTAAGGATTGCTGATAGTAGTTGGTTTGGTTATGTTCCCGTGGGTGGATGGGCAGTCATGTTTTTTAAAGGAATAGTTGAGGGAGCAATCTTTGATGTGCTTTTATCGATTTTATGCTTCACTATTCTAAGTATCTTATTTGTCGTATTTCTTACAAGAGGAACAGCAGATTATTATGAAGATGTGCTACATTCCACGGAGATTACGCATCAAAAACTTAAGGCTGCGAAAGAAGGAAAGAAATATTCGCAAAGAAATAGGAAGGTGAAGGTTAAAGATAATGAATATGGATTACAAAAAGGAAAAGGTGCGTCTGCTATCGCTTATAAAAACATACTTGAAATGAAGCGCAAATCCCGATTGGTCTATATTAATGGATATACGATAATTGCTAGTATTGGTGCAGCTATTGCTGGATATAATATAAAAGGCGAAGTCATCGGTGCATATACAGTGTTAGGAGCACTTTTATATCTACAATTTTTCCTAACCGCCTTTGGGCCTTTTAAATTTGAGCTTGCTAAACCATATATTTATTTGATACCAGAGAAGTCAATTAAAAAGCTCCTGGCAGTTTCTATAAACTCTATTATAAAGCCCTGCATTGATGGAGTAATAATATTTGCAGTACTTACCATAAGTGGAGGATGCAATCCCTTGACAGCAATTTTCCTAGCACTTGCTTATGCTGCCTGCTGTGCCTTATTCGTTGGTATGACTATTTTATATCAGAGAGTGTTAGGTGCACAGCCCAATATGCTTGCAAAAGCTTTCGTTGGCATCGGTTTGATTGCAGTATTTCTGGGACCTTCCATAATATCTTCAGTTATTGTAGCGGCTATGCTACCGGATGCTTTGCTATTCTTAAGTTCACTTCCATTTACAATTTGTTGTATCCTATTTACTATAATAATTTTTCTACTATGTGGTAATATGCTTGATAAAGTGGAATATTCAGAGAAGTAGAGAAATTAGTTTACATTCGCCGAATAATATGGTAATATAGCTAAGTGATTAAATTTAGCCAATACTCAGAACAAGGAAACTCCGCCCTATTCTTGGTATTAGGCGTTTCAATGAAAGGAGAATTTACTATGATTAGTAAAGAGAGAAAATTAGAAATTATCAAAGCCTATGGTAGATCACCAGAGGATACTGGATCACCAGAGGTTCAGATTGCACTATTAACAGAAAGAATTAATGAGTTAACAGAGCATCTAAAAGCAAATAAGAAAGATCATCATTCTAGAAGAGGTCTTCTTAAAATGGTTGGTCAGAGACGTGGATTATTAGAGTATCTTATCAAGACTGATATTGAAAAATATCGTTCCTTGATTGAACGTTTAGGTTTAAGAAAATAATAGACCATGATTTTAGAAGCTGCCCCATGATAGAGCATATAGCTCTGTGGGGCAGTTTTTTGAATATATATATATGGTCCAAGTTGTAATGAGTATCTATATATAATCCTTAATAAATTGGTTTTACAATTGCAAATTAAAATTATTACTAGAATTCGAGAAAGGTAAATCGCTAATGAAACAGTTTGCATTATTATTAAAAGATAAAGATTTTCTTAGAAAAACCATGGCTATTACGATTCCAATTGCCCTGCAGAATCTATTAAATAATGTGTTAAATATGATCGATACACTTATGATTGGACGCTTGGGTGAGACAGCAGTTGCAGCAGTAGGGCTTGCCAATAAGGTGTTTTTTGTGTTTTGCTTATTAATGTTTGGTATTAGCAGTGGAGCAAGTGTCTTAGCATCCCAATACTGGGGTAAAGGGGAACCAATTAAAATTCGTAAGGTATTACATATATCTCTACTTATTGGATTAGGGGCATCTATACTCTTTATGATGGCAGGTTTGTTATTTCCTGAAATAGTAATGAGGATATTTACACCAGAGCAAGAGACAATAGCTGCAGGTGCTACCTATTTAGTTATTATTGCTTTAAGCTATCCGCTTACCGCGGTGACAATGGTTTACGTAGCCATTCTAAGAAGTATGAATTATGTTAAATTACCCGTTATCATTACATTGATTTCGATTGCTGTCAATGGTACCCTAAACTATGGTTTAATCTTTGGTAAGCTTGGATTGCCAGAGATGGGAATTGCGGGAGCAGCATTGGCAACATTAATTGCAAGAATTGTTGAATGTGGTGCCTTGCTCATTATTGTATATATGCATAAAGCCGGGGATAATGCACTTGGTGATTTCGTTCATGGGAAAGAAAATCGCGAAGGTGATCAAAAAACTCCCATATTTACGAAAGGCTTTGTGATGAAATATCTTATAACAGCTACCCCTGTAATTATGAACGAGTTTATGTGGGGACTTGGTGTTACCATGTATTCTTTGGTTTATGGAAGAATGGGCAACGCAGTAACTGCCGCGATAACGATCGAAAGCACAGTAGAACAAGGGATAACAGTATTCTTCTTTGGTATCTGTTCTGCCGCATCCGTAATACTAGGTAATGTGCTAGGTGCGAATCAACTGGAGAAAGCGGAGGAATACGCGAAGAAATTTATAACACTTCAGATATGTCTTTCCGTGATTGGGTCACTGCTTACAATATTGATAAGAGAGCCGATAATAGCTTGGTTTGCACAATCGGATGAGGTTGCGGGCTATATTAGTCAAACACTTATTATATTTGCTTTATTCCTACCAATGCGTATGATTAATACACTTTTGATTATCGCAATATTTAGAAGTGGTGGAGATACGAAAGCAGCCTTGTTCTTAGATGCTACTAGCGTATGGTTAATTGGTATTCCATTGGCGGTGCTTGGAGGACTTGTTCTTAAACTACCGCTTTATATTGTATTTACAATGATAAATATGGAGCAAATATACAAATTTGTCTTAGC
>JAAYSQ010000111.1 GCA_012523925.1 Clostridiales bacterium | reverse complement strand
GTCTGTTATACTCTTGATATAACAGATATAACTCACGAAGGTATTTGCAAATGAGGTGAAACCAATGTATGTGAAAATTGATTTTAATAGTGATGAAGCGATTTATATACAATTAAGGAATCAAATCATCTATGGTATTGCCACTTCTCAAATTCGAGAGGGAGATAACCTTCCATCGGTTCGAGAACTAGCAGACCTTATTGGTATTAATATGCATACGGTTAACAAAGCATATACCATATTGAAACGGGATGGGTATGTAAAGGTTGATCGAAGAAAAGGTGCGGTAATCGCTATTGATATTAATAAATTGCAGGCACTGGAGGAGATGAAAGATAATCTTCAAGTTGTTCTAGCAGAAGCTATATGTAAGAATATTAGCTGTGATGAAGTTAAAGAAATTGTTGAACAAATTTATAGGGAGTTTGAAAGGGGGTAATTCCTATGCTATGTGAACGATGTCAGAAAAGAGATGCAAAATTATTATACACAGAGATAATTAACGGCATAAAGAAGGAACAGCATCTTTGCGAAGAGTGTGCAACAAATTACACATCCTTTCAAATGGAGAAGCCATTTTTAAATAGTGAATTTTCCTTGGGAGATTTATTTTCTACATTGTTTGAAAATCACTTAGCTACAGGCTCAAAGAATCCAGTAAATAATATACCAAAGATAGAATGCAAGAGTTGTGGAACTACTTATGGAGAATTTTTGCAAAAAGGGAAATTTGGATGTGCTGCATGTTACCGAAGCTTCCATAGTCAATTAGGTAAGACATTAAAGGGAATCCAAGGCGCAGAAGTCCATACTGGAAAACGTCCGAAGGGCTTTGTTACAACTACGGATCGAATCTTACAGGATCTCTCAGAAACTGAAAAGCTATCCCTTAAGCTTCAGGAAGCAATTGAAAAGGAAGAATTCGAGGAAGCAGCTAGACTTAGGGATCTTATCAAAGAATTAAAAAAGGAGGAGATCGGCAATGCTTAAATGGTATGAACAGAATGTTCCGGATAGCGATGTTGTCATCTCCAGCCGTATCAGGCTTGCTAGAAACCTAGAGAGTTACCCGTTTTCTGTTAAGTTGCAGGAAGATCAGGCTGTTAAATTAGTGAATGAAGTTAAGAACCTTACTCCTCTACTTTCCGAAAAAGATAGCCGTACTTATTACGCATGTAATATCAGCACGCTAAGTGATATTGATAAATCTGCTATGGTAGAGCGACATATTGTAAGTCCTTTACTAGCATCGAAAGAACAGACCACAGGGCTTATTCTTTCTGATGATGAGACGATAAGTATAATGATAAATGAAGAAGATCACGTAAGAATTCAAGCAATTGTTGGTGGTCTGAATCTGGAACAGGCTTATGAACTGGCGGATAAGGTTGATGATATTGCTTATGAGCAATTGAACTTTGCCTATGATGAAAAGTATGGATACCTGACAGAATGTCCAACCAATGCTGGTACAGGAATGCGAGCTTCCTGTATGATGTTTTTGCCAGCACTTAGTTCTGCTCGATTAATACAGAAATTGATTGAAGAAGTTGGCAAATACGGAATGACCATTCGAGGCATCTATGGCGAGGGATCCAAAAGTCTTGGAAGCATGTACCAGATATCGAACCAGAAAACCTTAGGGAATTCTGAAAATGAAATTATCGCAAATCTTAAACGAATTGTAGCGCAGGTTGTAAAGCAGGAGAGAAAGAGAAGAGAATATATGCTGTCTTTGAATGCGGATGAGTTGCAAGATCAAGTATATAGAACCTACGGAATTCTCAAATATGCTAGACAGATTACCTCTGATGATGCAATGAAATTTCTATCCCAATTAAAATTCGGTGTAGATTGTGAGTTAATTAAATTTGATAGAGAGTTTAACATTCATAAACTAATGATGGGAGTTCAACCTGGAAGTCTTCAATGGGCGCTAGGTAAAAATGTTGGAAGTACAACAAGAGACCAAGCAAGAGCTGAATATATTAGAAAAGAATTACCTACAATTATATAGATAGTTCGGGTTTATGTACCGAATAAGCATGTTCTAAAGTAAGATTGGAGGATACCATATGATGTATGATAAATTTACTGAGAATGCAAAGAATGCGATAAATTTAGCAAGAGATACTGCATTCCGTCTTTCCCATAACTATATTGGTACAGAACATTTACTTATGGGTTTGTTGCAAGTAAATGGCGTAGCGAAAAAAGTGTTAGGTGAAAATGGAGTAAGTGTGGAGAAAATTTTGGAGTTGGTGAATCAGCTTATTTCTCCAAGCAAAGGTGTAGAAATGATAGATGCAGGTAATTTCACACCGAGATCGAAGCGTATTCTAGAACAAAGTTACAAGGAAGCAGCAAGGCTGAAAGCATCCCTAGTTGGAACAGAACATATTTTAATTGCTTTGATTAAGGAACCAGATTGTATCGCAATACGTCTTTTAAATACCTTGGGCGTAAATATTCAAAAAATTTATATTGATATACTGGCCGCATCTGGTATTGATCTCAATGCCGCTAAAAATGAATATGTTGCAGGAAAGAGCAAAGCCAAGGGGAAAGCATCTGCTACCCCGACTTTAGATCAATATAGCCGTGATTTAACGGAGTATGCAAGGGAAGGCAAACTGGATCCTGTTATTGGAAGAGAGACGGAGATACAAAGAGTTGTTCAAATTCTAAGCAGAAGAACTAAGAATAATCCTTGCCTTGTTGGAGAACCTGGTGTTGGTAAAACTGCTGTAGCAGAAGGCCTTGCCATAAAGATAATCGAAGGTAATATTCCTGATACCATAAAGGATAAGCGAGTAGTTACCCTAGATCTATCGGGTATGGTAGCTGGTTCTAAATACCGTGGTGAATTTGAAGAGAGAATTAAGAAAGTTATCAATGAAGTAATCAGTAGCGGTAATGTATTGCTCTTTATTGATGAGTTACACACAATTATCGGTGCTGGTGGAGCGGAAGGTGCAATTGATGCATCGAACATTTTAAAACCATCTCTCGCTCGTGGAGAATTGCAAATTATTGGAGCTACTACTAGAGAAGAATATCGTAAATATATTGAAAAAGACGCTGCATTGGAAAGAAGATTTCAACCTGTAGTTGTAGAGGAACCTTCCGAAAGTGAAGCTGTACAGATACTGTTTGGCTTAAGAGACAAGTATGAGGCGCATCATAAGGTTCGTATTACTGATGACGCTTTAGAAGCAGCAGTAAAACTATCATCCCGATATATTAATGATCGTTATCTACCAGATAAGGCAATTGATTTAATGGATGAGGCCGCTTCCAAGGTACGCTTAAGTACGTTCACAACCTCACCTAGAATTAAGGAATTAGAAGAAGAAATTAAAACACTTGAAGAGGAGAAGGAAAAGGCGATTAAGCAAGAGGCCTATGAAAGAGCTGGTGAGATTAAGAGGCAGCAGGAAGAAGTAAAGGAAGAACTAGAGAAAGAGAAAGTGCTTGAAGATAAGAACAAACAGGAAAAGCAGTTGATTGTTAGCGAGGCAGAAATCGCAGACATAATATCTAGTTGGACAAAGATACCGGTTCGTAAGTTGCAGGAAGAGGAAGCGCAGCGCCTACAGAACTTAGAGAAGATACTTCATGAAAGAGTTGTAGGACAGGAAGAAGCAGTGGCTGCTGTAGCAAAGGCCATTCGCCGTGGTAGAGTAGGACTAAAAGATCCAAATCGTCCGATTGGGTCCTTCCTATTCTTAGGACCTACCGGTGTTGGTAAGACAGAGTTGTCTAAAGCACTTGCGGAAGCAATGTTTGGTACTGAGAATTCCATTATCCGCGTCGACATGTCCGAATATATGGAGAAACATAGTATAAGTAAATTAATTGGTTCACCTCCAGGATATGTGGGATATGATGAAGGTGGCCAGTTAAGTGAGAAAGTAAGACAAAATCCTTACTCCGTAATCCTGTTTGATGAAGTGGAGAAAGCTCATCCGGATGTGTTCAATGTTCTTCTACAGGTATTGGATGATGGACATATCACAGATTCACAGGGTAGGAGAGTTAGCTTTAAGAATACAATTATCATAATGACATCCAATGCTGGTGCTCAGAATATTGTAGAACCTAAACGGCTTGGCTTCACCTCAGTGATAGATGAGGAAGAAGATTACAAACGCATGCAGGAAGGCGTTATGGATGAAGTTAAGAGAATTTTTAAACCGGAATTTATTAATCGTATTGATGAAATTATTGTATTTCATTCCTTGACTAAGGATAACATTAAAGAAATTGTATCCATCATGCTTAAAACCATTGCAAAGAGGATTAAAGCACAGATGAAAATTGTCATGGAAGCTAGCGATGAAGTTATCACTCATTTAACAGATGTTGGTTATGATCCTAAATTTGGTGCAAGACCGTTAAGACGAGCAATTCAGACCCATATTGAGGATAAGATGGCGGAAGAAATCTTAGCTGGTAACATTAAAGAAGGAGACAACGTAAAAATAGAGTACCTTGATAATGAAATAGTATTTAAAGCTGAATAAATGTGTAGAAAATGCCCGATATATCATATATAATGTAGAAACAGTTGATGTTCCATGAAATATAGATATAAGAAACATTACAAAATGTTTCTTATATCTAACTAAATAAAGCAAGTTACTTGTTTTATTGTGTCATCTATCACGGTTGTTCTATAAATACAATTAGGAGGGTCATATAATGGCAGTTATTGAAGAGTTAATACGCAAGGAAAACAATGGATCAATAAGCTTTGGTAATTACAATCTGTCAACAAAATCTAAATTAGCAGATTTTGAGCATGAGGGGGATCTTTATAAGGTGAAAACCTTTAAAGAGATTACAAAGCTTGAGAAAAATGGAATGTTTGTCTACGAATCAGTACCAGGAACTGCTGTATTTGATTTTAATGCGAAGGAACAAAATGTTAGCTTTAAAGTTGCAGGGACAGATAACGCTCAGATTACATTAGAATTAGAAGCGGAGAAAGAGTATGAATTATTCAAAGATGATATATCCCTAGGCAGAATGAAGACGAATTTAGGTGGTAAGCTTATATTTAGCATAGAATTAAACGAAGAAGAAAAAGTATCAATTAAGGTGGTTAAGTATTAAAATGGCGAAGAACAAGACCGTATTCTTCTGCAAGGAATGTGGATTTGAATCTGCTAAATGGCTTGGGCAATGCCCTGGTTGCAGACAATGGGACAGTTTTGTAGAAGAGCCGGTTGTTAAGAAAAGTGCTATATCTGCGAGAAGGCTTAACATTACAAATGAACCAAAGCCCCTTTCGGGTATTAAAGCCGAAGAAGAAGAGCGTTTCCCTTGCGGTATTGAGGAGTTGGATCGTGTACTAGGTGGTGGTATCGTACCTAGTAGCTTGGTTCTTGTCGGTGGAGATCCTGGTATCGGAAAATCCACATTGCTCCTACAGTTATGCCGTGAAATTGTTAATAAACAAAAAAAGGTACTATATATCTCTGGGGAAGAATCTCTAAATCAAATTAAAATGAGAGCAGAAAGGCTCGGCGTATTTCACGGCGAGCTTCTGCTTCTTTGTGAAACAAACTTGGACTTGATTGAAGAAACTATTCGAAAACAGAAACCAGATATTGTGGTGATCGATTCTATTCAAACAATGTTTAAGGAAGAAATATCCTCTGCACCAGGAAGCGTAGGTCAAGTAAGAGAAGCTACCGGAACGCTAATGCGTATCGCGAAGGGCTTCGGTGTCACGATATTTATTATTGGACATGTTACCAAGGAAGGTGTTGTCGCCGGTCCTAGAGTTTTAGAACATATGGTGGATACGGTACTGTATTTTGAAGGAGATAACCATGCCTCTTACCGGGTGCTACGTGCGGTAAAGAACCGTTTCGGTTCTACCAATGAGATTGGTGTCTTTGAAATGCGTGGTAACGGGCTGGTTGAGGTGAAAAATCCATCAGAGTTTATGCTTAAAGGAAGGCCGGAGGGAGAAGCTGGATCTGTTGTGGCAGCATCCATAGAAGGAACGAGACCGCTCCTTGTTGAAGTTCAGGCATTAGTCTGCCGTACCAATTTTAACATGCCAAGAAGAACCGCTGCAGGAACGGACTATAATCGTGTAAATTTACTAATGGCAGTTCTGGAAAAACGACTTGGATTCCAGATGGCAGATTGCGATGCCTATGTGAATGTTGCTGGTGGAATGCGAATTACAGAACCCGCCTTGGATTTGGCTATTGTTACAGCAATTCTATCTAGTTATAAGAATATTCCTTTGGATGATAAGACCGTTCTTTTTGGTGAAGTTGGTCTAACCGGTGAAATCCGAGCTGTCAATATGGCTGAGCAAAGAGTGATGGAGGCTTCAAAGTTAGGGTTTGAAGTCTGTATATTACCGCAAGCGAATAAAGAACATATTAAATCCCATGCCAAAGGTATGAAATTAATTGGTGTTCGTAACATTCAAGAAGTAATGGGTGTATTAGGAAGATAAGGTTGCAACAGCTATGGCGCCAATTATGCTATGTTAGATATTTTATAGAATTTTAAAATTTGTCTTGACAATTAAGACAATTCGTAGTACTATAATTAGGCGACATAAAGTTGCAACAAGATAGGGGATTGGTCAAATGGTATGACAAGGGTCTCCAAAACCTTTAGTGGGAGTTCGATTCTCTCATCCCCTGTTAAAAAAGATACATTAATTGTTAATGTATCTTTTTTTCTCAATTATAATATTATCTTTTTTCTCAATTATAATTATAGTAAGATCTTTTTTTCTCAATTATAATGTGATTTTTGATTTTCAATTATAAAGATATTTTTGATTCTCAATTGTAAAAATGATTTGGATTCAAAATATAAAGATGATTTAGATTAATATCTATGAGTACAAAAACCGCAATGGTAAAATGTTTTCCCCATAGCGGTTTTTGTAATTATTATTAGGAGTAGGTTATCATAGTTTATCAGAAGTTAAAATAACGCATTGCATTCTTATAGCAGATATCTTGAACAATCTCACCCAAGGAATTATAATCCTGTGGATATTCCCCATTTTCCACCCAGCAACCAAGCAAGTCGCATAGGATTCTCCGGAAATATTCATGTCTAGGATAGGAGAGGAAGCTTCTAGAGTCAGTTAGCATTCCGACGAAACCAGCAAGATACCCTAAGTTGGCGAGAGAAGTCATATGATCTCTCATTCCGACATTATGATCATTAAACCACCAAGCACTTCCATGTTGTATCTTTCCTACAGCAGAGGAGTCTTGGAAGCAGCCTATGATGGAGTCGATTGTAGCGTTGTCTGTTGGATTTAAGCTATAGATAATTGTCTTTGGAAGCTCGTCAGTGTTATTTAAAGCGTTCAAGAAATCGGCCATTTGCGAGGATGGAGCGTAATTATTAATAGCGTCATAACCGGTATCTGGACCAAGTTTGTTAAATGCCAATGTATTGTTGTTGCGCTTGCATCCATAATGTAACTGCATTACCCAGCCGAGCTTGTGGTACTCTTTGCCTATAAAAAGCATGAAGGCTGTTTTAAATTGAAGAATTTCAAGCTGACTAAGTGGTTGATTGTCTAATCTCTTTTGGAAAATTTCGATAATCTTATCTTCGGAAGCAGGTACATACATAATATAATCGAAAGCATGATCAGAGACACAACAATTTCGTTCATTGAAATATTTCAAACGTTGCCGTATAGCTTCTTTTAACGACGCGAAATCATTAATTGTTACATTGCTAACTTCGCCCAAGATATTTAGATAATCTAAATATTCAGAATTCTCTAAGTTCATAGCTTTATCTGGTCTCCAAGCAGGAAGTACTTTCACATCAAAGGTGGAATCTTGATCTATCTGAGCGTGCCATTCTAAAGTATCAATTGGATCATCAGTTGTACAGATATGGGTGACATTGGATTTTTTTATGATACTGCGTACACTCATAGAAGTATCTGCTAACTTCTTGTTGCATAACTCCCACACTTCTTTGGCTGTGTCCTTATTTAATACTCCATGGTAATCAAAATAACGCTGTAGTTCCAAATGGCTCCAGTGATAGAGAGGATTGCCAATTGCCTTAGAAAGAGTATTGGCCCATTTCTCAAACTTCTCCCAGTCTGTAGCGTCTCCGGTTATATAGCGTTCTTCGACACCGCTAGAACGCATTAGCCTCCATTTGTAATGGTCCCCACCAAGCCATACTTGGGTGATATTATCATACTTGCGATCTAGGGCAATTTCTTTGGGATTGATGTGGCAGTGATAGTCTACGATTGGCATTTTGCTAGCATAATTGTGATAAAGTGTAACTGCAGTATCATTGGATAGTAAAAAGTCCTGATCTAAAAATGCTTTCATATAGTTCCCTCTTTCATATAAAATCATATATTTTATTCGAAAAATTAATATGCTAATCACTATTAGCAATTAGCATTAATATTAGGGTGTCATAAGCCATTATATAAAAGTGGTTTCGTCAATTTGCATATACAATTAATTTACATATGTAATACATAAATAGTTTAAAGAGCAACTTTTAAATTGTACAAATTGATGTATGTTAATTTATATCTGGGCTTTTGACACTCTATCAAAGTTCTATCTAAAAGCGGGTTGTGCCACGTTTTACAATCTCTGCTGAAAAGACTGTTTTTAATGGTACTTCTTGTCCGTTAAGGGCTCCCATTAAGGTGGAGATGCAATTGTTGCATACCGCTTCTAATTTATTATCGATAGATGTAAGCTCTGGGTCACTACACTCAGATATAATAGAATTGTTATATCCAATAATTGATAACTCATCCGGAATTGATATATGATTCAACTTGGCATATTTTATAGCACCAATTGCTAAATTATCATCCGCTGTTACGATGGCATCAAATTCTAAACCGTTTTTTCTTAATGAAGTCAAATGATCTCTAACCTCAATTATATTACCATTAAAGTGCTGTACGTAGTCCAATTGGTCAGGGTCGACACTTGGATCTATGTCCATAGCTGAAAGATAACCTGATAGTTTCTTGTTACCACTATAGGATTTAGAATTATATAGATAGAGAATCTTATTGCAGCCACTTTCCTGCAAAGCCTTAACAGCATCATAAACGGCACGGTAGTCGTCGCAAAGAGCGCTAAATATATTTTCACCATCTAGGGCACCATTTACAATAATAATAGGAACTTTCTTAGAAGCATCTCTTATGTATTGATTATTCTCATTGTTTGCTTCGACAAAGTTAGAACCCACTAAAATAATCGCGTCTGTACGCTTAGATAGTAAAAGATTCAAATATTTTTCTCGAACATCCACTTCGTAACCGGTACAACATAAAAGGGCGTCATAATTATTTTGACGAAGTTGCCGCTCTAGAAAGTATATTGCACTGGCAAGAAAGGGGTCGGAAGAATCAGCGCACATAATTCCTACCGTATTCATAGAGTTTAATCCCAAACCCCGAGCAAATGCGTTCGGGGTATAGCCGCATTCATCAATCACTTTTAGAACTTTTTCTTTTGTTTTTTCACTGACATTGGAATTTCCATTAATAACTCTTGATACAGTGGCAATGGAAACTCCAGCTTTTCTAGAAATGTCATAGATATTCATAGATACGATACCTCATTTACTTAATATAATATGATAAAATGTCATTTAACTATGTAACATAAAGTAGCATTTGTAACGAATTGAAAGATAACTTTCAACAAATGTACATTTTTTGATAAAAAAGTATGCAAAAATCAAGTTTTACTATATTTTATTATACAATTATGGAAATAACAAGCAATAATTAGTATATTAGAAATGTAAATGCTTACATTTATCATTATATACTGATAAGATGTAAATGGCAATAGCTAAGACGAAATATACAAATAAAACAAAAATATAGAAAATATTTATATAATAGCAACATAATTAACAAAAGTTTCTAAAAAATGTATTGACGAACCGAAAGAAACCATGTAATATATAAATGTAAGCATTTACATTTGAGAAGCGTGAGGAACAATAAATGGATTATTTAAACAATTCTAAAGTAAATAAGGTTAAGCGACCAATACGCGTACTGCAATTTGGTGAAGGAAATTTCCTTCGAGCATTTGCGGACTTTATGATAGACGTAGCAAATGAAAAAGGTTACTTTGATGGAGATATCATTATGGTTAAGCCGACAAGGTCGATGCGAAACGTGGATTCTTTAAAGCGGCAGGATTGCAGATATACTGTTATGCTTAGAGGTGTGATTAATGGTGAGGAAAGCATAGAGACTCGAGTTATAACCAGTGTAGCTGACATAATCCACCCACATAAAGAATATCAAAAATACTCCAAAGTAGCAGCTTTAGATACCCTTCGTTTTATTATATCTAATACAACGGAAGCGGGAATTACATATGACGAGACAGATCAATTGGATTTGGAACCGCCGAAAAGCTATCCAGGCAAACTTGCCAAGTTCCTATATGAAAGATATCAATATTTCCACGGTGATAAAGAAAAAGGATTAATTATATTACCAGTTGAGCTTATAGATGATAACGGCACACAATTAAAACGTTTTATATTAAAACTTGCGGATTTATGGGGGTTGGAGCCGAAGTTTATCCAATGGTTGAATGAAGCGTGTGTATTCTGTAATACCTTGGTAGATCGAATTGTTACCGGATTTCCAGAAGAGGAAGCGGAAGGTATATGGAGGAAGCTAGGATACAAGGATGATCTTTTAGTAGCAGGTGAGCCATTTGGCTTATGGGTCATTGAAAGTGACAAACCGATTGAAGATGAGTTTCCTATACATAAGGCTGGTATGCCAGTGATATTTACCAAGGATCAGACACCTTATCGCCTTCGAAAGGTAAGGATCTTAAATGGAGCTCATAGCTCTTTTGCATTGGCGTCCTTTTTATCTGGCAATGATGATGTATTAGAATCTATGCAGGATGATCTAGTTAGGAATTTTATACATAAGACCGTCTACGATGAGATTATACCAAACCTAGATTTGCCAAGGGAGGATATGCTCTCCTTTGCAGCAGCTGTAAAAGACCGTTTCGAGAATCCCTTTAATAAGCATTTATTATTATCGATTTCACTAAATGCTGTATCGAAATGGAAAGTAAGAGTATTGCCGAGTATATTGGCTTATATTGAGCGTAAGGGCATGCTTCCAACCAATCTTACCTTTTCTTTAGCTGCATTAATGCAGTTTTATACTGGTCAGGAATTAAGAGATGATGTCTTGATCGCCTATCGAGGAGAAACTGAATACTACATCTCTGATGATAAACCTGTACTAGAGTTCTTCTATAGATATTCTAATGAAATGCCTGAACAGCTTGTGCCTCGTTTTCTTGCCAGAGAAGATTTTTGGGGGCAGAATTTAAATCATATATTCGGTTTTACTGATAAAGTTATAGGCTATTTAAAAGGTATCCGTTCAAAGGGTATGCGAAATGCTATGAAAGATTTGCAAGCAAACGAGTGATGTTTTAAAGGTTGGAGGTGGGGGGATGCAGAAAGCAATCAAAATACAATCGAAGGATAATGTTGCGGTTGCTTTGCAGAAGTTATCTGCGAATGAGGAAGTACTCCTTGAGAAGGAGAGAATACTACTACAGGAGGATATTCCTGCAGGACATAAATTTGCTTTAAAGAAATTGGGTTTAGATACTGAGGTTATTAAATATGGCTATCCGATCGGAAGAACAAGAAAAGAGATAGGGAGAGGAGAATGGGTCCATACCCATAATCTAAGAACGGGTTTGGAAGAAAAGCTAGAGTATCAATATAATCCCATAAATCCTATTATAAAAGATATGCCGATTGATACCGAGGATGCTTTTTTTATGGGATATCGCAGAGAAGATCATACCGTTGGAATTCGCAATGAAATCTGGATTATACCCACGGTTGGATGTGTTAATGATATTGCAAGATTCCTTGAGAAAGAGGCAAAGCAGTTCCTGACGGATGAGGTTGATGAAATTGTTGCATATGCCCATCCCTATGGTTGCTCACAGCTAGGCGACGATCAATTAAATACGCAGAAGATATTAACTGGCCTAATTCGTCATCCTAACGCTGCCGGTGTCTTGGTTCTGGGATTGGGCTGTGAGAATAATAATATCGATGAAATGAAAAAGATACTTGGTGAATACCAGGAAGATCGCATGAAATTTCTAGTTTGCCAGGAATGGGAAGATGAGATCGAACAAGGTTTGCTACTTATACAAGAGCTCATTCACTATGCTTCCCGGTTCCAGCGTGAGAAGGTTCATGCATCAGAATTAATTGTAGGTTTGAAATGCGGTGGCTCCGATGGTCTATCAGGAATTACTGCAAATCCAACGGTAGGTGGTTTTTCCGACCGCTTAATTGCAGTGGGAGGCACGACCATTTTAACAGAGGTGCCAGAGATGTTTGGTGCTGAGACCATCTTAATGAATCGTTGTGCGAATAAAGATGTGTTTAACAAGACGGTATCCTTAATAAATAATTTTAAGCAGTATTTTATAGAAAATAATCAACCAATATATGAGAACCCTTCCCCTGGTAATAAAAAAGGTGGAATAACAACGCTTGAAGATAAATCCTTAGGATGTACACAAAAATCTGGAACAGCCATCGTAGAAGGTGTTCTGGAATATGGGGAAGTAGTTACAGATAAAGGACTCCATTTGTTGAATGCACCGGGAAATGATTTGGTGGCATCCACAGCACTTGCAGCTTCAGGTGCCCACATAGTGTTATTTACTACTGGTCGCGGAACACCCTTTGGAGCCCCTGTTCCGACAGTTAAGATATCCAGTAATACGGAGCTCTATAAAAAGAAGCATGGCTGGATTGATTTTGATACAGGTAGATTGCTTGATGGCCTTTCTTTAGAACAAATGTCTACGGAGTTATATAGCTTTGTTCTTGAGGTGGCTTCAGGAAAGTTAGTAAAAAGTGAAGAAAATGGTTATCGTGATCTTGCTATTTTTAAGCAAGGGGTAACTTTATAGAGAATGAAAGTTAAAATCATCAAAAATTTGTTCTTCTTTGTCAAATATATAACGATAAATACATAATAGAAACTAAGTCATCATCGCCACAATATGATATGCAAAATCAAATACTAGAACACCAATACACAAGAAAACATTGCTACATGTAATATACATAATCTTTAGAACGTGCATTTAAGAACGACATCGTGCTTTATTTTCATATGATTTTTATATCATGGCAGTTTACCCTTAGGAGTATTCAGCCATGTAAAGTGAGTTATTCACTTATATATAAAAATAACATTAATCCATTAGGAAAAGGAGAGAGTATGATGAAAAAGATCACAGCATTGTTATTAGCATTGATCATGGTGTTATCTATGGCTGCATGCGGTAAAGAAGAACCGGATGTTGATACGGGGGCAAAAACAGAAGACACTACCAAAGAAGATAATACGAGCAAAGAAGATAATGTAAAAGAAGAAGAACCACAGGCAGATACTTCAGATGCAAAAGAACCGGTAACAATTAAATTTTCATGGTGGGGTGGTGACTCCAGACATGAAGCAACGCAAAATGCAGTTAAGAAATTCGAGGAAACCTATGATTGGATTACCGTAGAGACTCAGTACGGTGCATGGAGTGGTTGGGAAGAGAGTATGGCAACTGCATTTGCTACTGGCACAGCTCCAGATGTGAACCAGATTAACTGGAACTGGATTACTTCCTTTAGCTCTGATGGAAGTGCATTTAAGGATCTGAACGATTATTCCGATATCATCAAATTAGATAATTTCGGTCAATCATTCCTGGATCAATGTACCTTGGCAGGTGAACTGCAAGCGATTCCTGTATCTTTGACCGGTAGAATTTTCTACTGGAACAAAACTACATTTGAAATGGCTGGAATTGCAACACCTACTACATTGGAAGAATTATATGCAGCAGGCGAGACATTTAAGTCAGTATTGGGTGATGACTACTATCCGATCGCTCTTGGCGAATACGATAGAATGATCCTTATGGTTTATTACTTAGAGTCTGTATATGGTAAACCTTGGGTTGAGAACAATCAACTTATGTATACGCAGGAAGAGATTCAGAAGGGCTTAGAATTTATTCAGTCCTTAGAAGATAAACATGTAACTCCATCAATCCAGACAATTCTCGGTGATGGTGCAGAATCCTTGGATAAAAACCCTAAATGGATGGAAGGTAAATATGCCGGTATCTTTGAGTGGGATTCCGCGGCATCTAAATTCCAAAGTGCATTAAACGAGGGACAGGAATTTGTTGTTGGTGAATATTTACCGGATATGGGTGAGCATCAGGGTGGATATGCGAAAGTATCTTTAGCATTCGCAATATCTGAGACTTCTGAGCATCCAGAAGAAGCAGCAATGCTAATCAACTTCTTATTAAATGAAGAAGCTGGTGCTGAAATCATGGCTTCAGAAAGAGGTATACCTCTAAGCAAGAGCGGATTACAGGTGTGTAAGGATAAGGGACTCCTTAATGAAACGGTTACGGAAGCCAATGGTAAAGTATTATCTTGGGTAAGTT
Source organism: Clostridiales bacterium (assembly GCA_012523925.1). Taxonomy (GTDB): domain Bacteria; phylum Bacillota; class Clostridia; order Lachnospirales; family Lachnospiraceae; genus Mobilitalea. Next base: position 11,037 of record JAAYSQ010000111.1, on the reverse strand, counting down.
TCCCATTAGATCCGAAGTTTGAAGCTGCTGAATTAAAGAGCTCTGATGGAACCTATTATGATGTTATGGCCGGTTTAAGTTATGGAGACTATTCAATTGAAGAGGCAGTTACCGTTTTAATTGATGGAATTAATGATGTTTTATCAAACTAGTAAGTAATTACCACATATATCTAAATAATTATCAAAGATATCTAAATGATATGCTCATGTGATAGCTTTAGCAGTGGGTTGTTAGAGTTATCGTAAAAAACATGGCTCATCGAAGATGACTTGTGCTTGTGATGAAGATGTAATAATTTTGATTTAATACTGGCTCGAAGGAGACTTTGAGCCAGTATTAAGAAACATCAGTAAATGTAATAAGGCATCCTCAGTAAAGATTAGATAAAATAATAGAACTTTAACTTATTATATCATTATCGAACTTAGTAAAAGCTAAGATTAAATGCATTAACTAGGAGAACAATATGAGAATGGAGACCGTATCTAAATTTATCAAAAATTATTTGGATCGATACTGTAATTTTAAAGAGTATTGGAATTATGAAGACGGATGCGTTCTAATTGGATGCGTTCAACTATATAAGGCTACAAAGGATCCATATTATAAAGAATTTATAATAAGATATATGAAGGATTTTATTCGACCTGATGGGGGCATTAATGGTTTTGACAAGGAAGAATATAATATTGATAGTATTAATTCTGGTAAGGTGCTATTTTTCCTGTATGAAGAAACAGGAGAAGACAAGTACCGTTATGCAATTGATACACTGATGGGGCAGTTAGCAGCGCATCCAAGAACCAAGTGTGGTAACTTCTGGCATAAAAAACGTTACCCAAACCAGATATGGTTGGATGGGCTTTATATGGCACAACCATTTTATATGGCTTATGAGACCGAATTCAATCAAAAGCAAGGATACAATGATATTATAAATCAATTTGAAAATGTTAGGAAAAATTTGTATAATAATGATAAAGGATTATATTACCATGCTTATGATGAAGCTAAAATTCAATATTGGGCAAATAAAGAAACCGGGTTATCCCCGAATTTCTGGTTAAGATCCATGGGATGGTATCTAATGGCTATCATTGATACCATGGATGAAATATCAATAGAAATATTTGAACATTATAAAAGACTGGAAGAATTATTTAAAGAAGCAATCAAAGGAATTCTGCAGTATCAAGATAAAGAAAGCAAATTATTTTATCAAGTTATTGATAAAGCTGAAATAGATGGGAATTATTTGGAGACATCTGGCTCTGCTATGATTGCCTATGCAATCCTGAAAGCTTGTCGCAAAGATGTTCTTCATAAAGAAAAATATCAGTTTATTGGGGAAGAGATATTAAATAAGCTGGTTGAATATAAGCTGGTGGAGAAGGACGGTAATATTCATTTAAGTGGAATTTGTTCGGTAGCTGGATTAGGACCAGGCGAGGAGAGAGATGGCAGCATAGAATATTATCTATCGGAGAAGGTAGTGTGCGATGATCCCAAAGGTGTGGGGCCTTTTATGATGGCATATGCTCAGTGGCTGATGTTACATACAGAAGAATTAATATAATGTTTAAGAAAAGAGGGTTACTATGGCAAAGAAGGCGAGTTCTTCTACCTTACAAGTTAGTTCGACGAAATCAGGACTAAAAAAATCATTAAAAAGAAATATTGGTTTTTTCTTTATCCTACCATGGCTTATAGGTTTCCTAGTTTTTAGATTGTATCCTTTCATATCCTCGTTAATTTATAGCTTTACCGATTTTCAGCTATTTAAAGGGGTATCAGAAGTTGGATTAATGAACTATGAAGAAATCTTTGCATCAAAGAAAATTATGAAGGCATTTAACGTTACTTTTAAATATGCATTTATCACAGTGCCTTTAAAATTAGTAGTATCTTTATTTATTGCTTACATATTAAACTTTAAAATAAAAGGGGTTAACCTATTTCGAACTGCATACTATATTCCATCTATATTGGGAGGTTCAGTGGCGATTGCCGTACTTTGGAAAGCGGTATTCCGAGATGATGGTCTACTAAATACTGCATTAGGTTTCTTTGGTATTGCAGGACCACAATGGCTAAGCGATCCTAGATATTCCTTATTTATTATTTGCTTACTAAGAGTATGGCAGTTCGGTTCTGCAATGGTTATCTTTTTAGCAGCATTGAAAAACGTTCCTCTGGATTTGTATGAAGCAGCAGCGATTGACGGTGCAGGTAAAGGAAGACAGTTCTTCAATATCACCTTACCTTTGATTACACCTGTTGTATTTTATAATTTGGTTACCCAGTTATGTCAGGCGTTCCAAGAATTTAATGGGCCATATATCATAACCCAAGGTGGACCAAGAAATTCAACAACCCTTATTTCCCTGTTAATCTATAATAGTGCATTTAAGACTTATGAGATGGGTATGGCCAGTGCAATGGCGTGGTTGATGTTTATTATTCTTACTATATTTACAGCAATTGCATTCATCAGCCAAAAGTACTGGGTTTATTACTCCGATGATGAGGGGAGGTAGGGTGCTATGTTATATGGTAAAAAACGTGTTTTCAATACGGCCATTCGTTATGTAATCTTGATTGCTGTGGGAATTATCATGATCTATCCCCTGTTGTGGATGGTAAGTGCGACATTTAAATCAAATAATGAAATCTTTAGTGGCATTGGATTAATACCAAAAAAAGTTACTTTCGACGGGTATAAGAATGCCATGAAAAATTATGGTGGGGATATCAACATTATAAAATCCATGTTAAATACCTATTCCTATGTAATTCCCAAGGTGGTCTTTACGGTGATTTCCTCTGTAGTTACAGCATATGGCTTTAGTAGATTTCAATTCCGAGGAAGGAACTTCCTATTTGCTGTATTGATATCAACATTGTTTCTACCACAGGTAGTATTAAATGTACCGCAATATGTAATGTATAATCAGTTTGGATGGATTGATTCGAAATTCTATCTCCCATTAATTGCGCCTACCTTATTTGCGTCTGAAACATATTTCGTTTTCATGTTAATTCAGTTCATGCGTAACATTTCTAGAGAAATGGAAGAGGCAGCAAAGATTGATGGATGCAATTCGGTACAGATTTTGATTAAAATCATCTGTCCAATGTTAAAGCCTGCTATGGTATCCTGTGCCTTGTTCCAATTCATGTGGTCTTCCAATGACTTTATGGGACCGTTACTATATGTAAAGACGCCCACAAGATATCCTGCTTCCATCTTCGTGAAGCTTTCCATGGATGCGGATACCGGATTTGATTGGAACCGTGTATTAGCGGTGTCATTAATATCGATTATCCCATCCCTCGTAGTGTTCTTCTTATCACAAAAGAACTTCGTTGAAGGTATCTCCGCGGGAAGTATTAAGGGATAATAGGAATTAACCATGATACAAGGGCATTTGTAATTTTTTATATCAGTGTAAATTTACTATAAAGAATAAAGGGCTGTTGTATGCAGCCCTTTTACAATACCAGGAAAGTTAAGAAAGGGTTGGTATAATTGGAAGTTAAGTTATTATTTGCAACGGCCAGAAGTGCAGTGATAGAGATTGCAGATGGTGGCATCTATCATACGAAGGAAACCTATGATATTAAGGTTAATGGACTTATACATATACAAACCAATCGAGTCATAACTTCAATATGGGGATTGCAGCCAGATTCAACTTATCAAATAGAAGTGCAAGGTGGTTCTAGCTGTAAGGAAACATTAGAAATCTCTACTAAAAGGGAATTTGTCACTTTAGATGTCAAGAAATTTGGCGCTAAGGGAAATGGTAAAGAAGATGATACATTGCCCATACAGGCCGCTATTATGGCTTGTCCCAAAGATGGGAGGGTGCTAATACCTAAGGGAAGGTATCGAATAACAAGTTTATTTCTTAAGAGTGATCTTCGACTAGAATTGGCGAAAGATGCGACTATAATAGCAGAGACAGATCGGAATTGTTACCCGATTTACCCCGGTTTAATTGAAAGTTATGATGAAACAAGAGAATACAACCTAGGTACCTGGGAAGGAAACCCATTACCAATGTATACTGCTATCTTAACTGGTATTAATGTAAAGAATGTAGTCATTTATGGGGAGGGTACCATTGATGGAAGAGCTGGAGAAGGGGATTGGTGGAAGTATCCTAAAGGAATGCGAGGTGCTTTTCGCCCGAGATTGATTTTTTTAAATAACTGTCATAATATTGCAATACATGGGATGGGATTAATGAATAGCCCCTCTTGGACATTGCATCCTTATTTTAGTAATGATCTAACTTTCTTAGATTTGACCATACAAAATCCGCCAGATTCGCCGAATACAGATGGTATTAACCCGGAGTCCTGTAAGAATGTTATAATTGCCGGTATTAAATTCTCCTTAGGGGATGATTGTATAGCTCTAAAATCCGGTAAGATTTATATGGGAAGAAAGTACAAGGAGCCCAGTGAGAACATCGTAATTCGTCAGTGCTATATGGAGGCGGGGCACGGAGCGGTTACCATTGGAAGCGAAATGGCAGCAGGGGTCCATCATATAGAAGTAAGAGACTGTGTTTTTAAAGCAACAGATCGAGGACTGCGGATAAAAACCCGAAGAGGCAGGGGCGAAGACGCTGTGATAGGGGGCATTGTCTTCGACAATATATATATGAAGAATGTTAAGACACCGTTTGTGGTAAATTGCTTCTATTATTGTGATCCCGATGGTAAGACGACATATGTACAATCGAAGGAGAAATATCCGGTGGATGATAGAACACCAAGGATTAAAGATTTGACTTTTACCAATATTATCTGTGAAGATTGCCATGTTGCTGCAGCCTATTTCTATGGCCTTCCAGAGCAAAAGATTGAACGGATTATCATGGAAAATGTAACAGTTACTTTTGCCAAAGAAGCAGAAACGGATGTGCCTGCGATGACATGTGATATCGAGCCTTGTAGCAAGCAAGGATTATTTGCTGCCAATATACAGAACCTTTCATTGAAAAATGTATTAATACAAGGACAAATCGGTGAAGCACTAATACTAGGGGATATAGATAAAGTAGTAAATGTTAAGTAAAATGTTAAAAGATTTTTAATCGTCTAAAACATGGAGTAATCTTTGGTAAATAATTAAGGCAACAGTTTAATTAAAAAAACAATAAATATTATGATTAGCAGTTTAGGATACAAGTATGTACTATCAGTTCTCAAGCCAATGCTTGCTCGATAAAATTGTTAACTAGGAATACTTGATAAAACTAATCTGCTTGTCGTGGATGAAAGGATGGAATTTTATGCAAATTGGAATAAGATTACATGATACTCTGCCTCTTTCTTTGGAAGAACGGTTAAAAGTTGTTAGAGAGCAGGGCTTCTCTTGTGCTCATCTAGCACTGTCTAAGGTGATCAAGGAATTTCCGGTAGATAATAGTTCTCTTACGCCAGGACTGGCGATGTATTTGAGAAAATTATTTCAGAAGATGGACATTGACATAGCAGTTCTTGGCTGCTATTTGAATTTAGCTCACCCAGATCCAATACAATTGGATAAAATTAAAAACACCTATCTTGCCAATATCCGTTTTGCATCCATTCTAGGATGTGGGGTAGTTGGAACTGAGACGGGTGCTCCCAATGCGGAATATAAATATGAACCTGCATGCCGCAGTGAGGAAGCCTTGCAACTCTTCATTAATAACCTACGCCCAGTTGTTGCCTATGCGCAGACCATGGGTGTCATTCTGGCAATTGAACCGGTGCGCAATCATATCGTATACGATGCAAGAAGAGCAAAGCGAGTGCTAGAAGAGATTGCTTCTCCTAATCTACAAATTATTCTTGATCCGGTAAATTTACTGGGTATGGATAACTATGCACAACAGACAGAGGTGATTGAAGAAGCAATAGATCTATTAGGTGAGGCTACAGCAGTGATTCACATGAAGGATTTCATTGTTAGAGATAATTCTCTAGTATCGGTTGCAGCAGGCAGTGGTGAACTAAACTATAAACCGATTATCCAATTCATTAAAGCAAGGAAGCCGTATATCCATTGCACTTTAGAGGACACCATACCGGAGAATGCGGTAGATGCAAGATTGTACATTGAGAATATGATGAGTTCATTAAAGTAGTATTCAGTAATTCTTCGTGTTTACAAAGTGACATTCAAAGTAATATACTGCCCATGTTAGCGTTGCTCATTTATTATGACAATTTATTCAATAATATGAAACATTTACATAACCTCCAGCGTCTATTATAGTATAGGTGCTAATAATAGCATTAGATTATACAATTAGGAGGAGATTTTATGAAGGTGAAATTTGTCTTATTTGGATTATCCCTTGGCATTGTTGCAGCTTCCCAGATAGCATGCTCTAATCAAGGTGTAAATAATGCATTCCAAGGAGTGAAGCAAGAAAACAGCCAGACAGCGGTTTCTACAGAGGGAATTGAGCAAGAAGATATTCTGTCTCCGTCTCTAGAAGAGGATACGGGGCAGAATGCAACAAGCGAGAATGGGAATAAGGATGATAATGAGGCTATAATGGCAGAATTTATAGAACTAACCTCGGATGAGAATGTAAAAATTGCAGATGTTATTGATTTTATTCAGAAGAATGTGGATACTGTGTCAAAAGAGAATGCTTCCACCATGCTCCTTAATCTAGAGGAGCTACAAATTGCATATCGCACTGTTCTCGAGGAAAAATATTTTTCACAAGAAATACAGGCTGGTTTTATAGAAATGTTACTGGATGGTATTGATTACACCAATCCAGAAAATATTGAGGATGAGGGACAGAAATCACTTGTTCAGGAAACAAGAAGTCATGGATTTACGATTGATCAAGCGGAAGGTACCGTTTTTCCGATTATCGACTATACAATCTATGAGGACTTCCGTACCTATGCGACAGAGGATATAGCTGATTACTTTCATATCATGGCTATCGAATCAGCAAAACCATTTGCAAAGGATGCAGCCTTGATGATTGAGTGGGATAAAGTAATTGATCGCCTATTACAGGCAGAGAGTTTCATTACGAAATTTGACTCATCTAGTAAGGCAGAAGAGATTGCATCTTTATATAGAAGGTATGAAAGGATAGCTTTACTTGGATTAGATAACACGCCGCTATTTGACTATGATGGAAATACGATGAAGGAAGAGGCGAAAGAGGCATATGAAAAGGCAATTGCCACAAGTGAGGGAAGTGCATTCTTGGAGAAATTAAAGAACTATATGGATGTCATAGCAGAAAATGATTATAAACTAACAAAGGAAGTTATAGAATTCAGAGATAATTTAATTAAGTAAGTTTATATCCTTAAGTAGACGTTTTGTTGTCATTGGTACTTATGCCGGGGCAGATATATATCGAAAGATATGTGTCTGCCCCGGTCTTATATAAGGCTATGTGAGACAACCCTATTATTTAGAATTATTGTTGGATCATTAGCTTTGGTGTTTACTTAGTTTCTACTATTTACAGCTTTTGTGCGAATCTTTGCATTCGCTGGAATGGAAATGATATGCTGCAAAGGTCTCCATACGATAACTGCAATTCCAAAGTCAACCATGCTGTGAATTACAGTGCCAAGTCCAACGAGACCGAGAACGGAAATTAGATATCCCTTTTCCTCATAAGCTACCATGCTACCGCCCCAATAATAAAAGGTAACAATTGCGACTTCGGCAGTAGCATGAATAATTGCAACTATAAAGGAAAAGAAGCCTGCGCTTTTTATGGAAAGAAGAATATTATTATTTTTCTTTAGCAAATAAGCACCAATGGACGCGAATAACACATGGGTAAGCGCCCTTAATACTACTACCAGTGGAGTACCAGATATAAGAAAGCCTAAACTAGTTAAAAGTGAAACGGATATTGCAACAAGTGGTGAAATAAACATTGCAATAAATACAGGTACGTGGCTGGCTAATGTGAAGGAAGCTGGCTCGATCACAACCTTAGGAGCAAACATTGGAATAATGATACCGATGGCACAAAGTAATCCAGCAATAGTCATTGTTTTGATTTTATTATCTGTTTTCATAATTACCTCCATTAGCATCGTATGTGGTAGATGCGTAACCTTTAGATATTAATAGGAAAATTATTGATAGGAAAATTGGCAGCATAGATAGCTGTCTTGTCAGTTGTCAATTATATAGTAATAATCATGATAAGTCAATATTATTTTTCGATCTTAAGCTTATTATAAGAGATTGGTTGAGAATATTATTAGCGTAATAAATTGGAATATTAGTTAAGTTTTTATTATATTAATAAGTTGACATTGTAAATTGGTAAATAATACTGTATAATACTTGTCAAAAATGAGAGACAATTGTCACCTATTTATGTGGAGGTTTGTTATGAATAAAAAATGGAATGCCCCCTTGTTTCGTGATCCTTTATACGATGGAGCAGCAGATCCTACTGTAATTTATAATGAAAAAGAGAAAAATTGGTGGATGTTTTATACACAACGACGTCCTAATGTTTCTACGGTAGGGGTTGCGGGTGCCTACGGTTGTCGTATAGGAGTTGCAGTATCTGATGATGGCGGCAAGTACTGGTACTACAGAGGTACGCTTGATTTGGAGTTTGAATTTGGTCATAATACATTTTGGGCACCGGAAGTAATATTCGCCAATAATCGTTATCATATGTATGTCTCCTATATCCGTGGTATTCATTCGGAATGGAAAGGGGATAGTCAAATTCTGCATTATACATCGGACAATATTATGGACTGGAAGTTGGAAGGAGTAGTGGAAATACCATCAGCAAGAGTAATAGATCCGTGTATTCTACCTTTACCTAATGGTAACTATCGGATGTGGTATAAAGATGAAAAATTGGGCTCACATATCGTAGCTGCTGACAGTGCTGACCTCTATCAATGGTCCGTAGTAGGAGAAGCGATTACGGATTGTGCAAGTGAAGGGCCGAATGTTTTCTCCTTCCAAGGAGCATATTTTATGATTGTGGATTGTTGGGATGGGTTTGGTGTTTACCGTTCTGAGGATTTAATTAGCTGGAAAAGACAGCCCGACAATATTCTGCGCCATCCGGGAAAACGACCCTTTGATGGATCGATGGGTTCACATGCAGATGTTGTTGTATCCAAGGGAAGAGCATATATTTTTTATTTTACTCATCCAAATCGCCCTCGCGATTTTTGGAATCGTTATGAGGGTGCGAATTATATTGATACACCAACATCAATGAACACCACAGCAATACAGGTAGCTGAATTATTTGTCAGGGACGGTGTTTTGGTATGTGATAGGGATCAAGACTTGATTTTGGATTTATAATGAAACCTTTCCGGGCGCGGTAAATGCCCTAGCTAGAAAGTTAAGGCTGTTTAAGTTTATTTTCTAAATCGAAAAGCCATATTTTCTAGTGCTTTGCCTGTGGCTCGGAAAGTAGTCCATTCTTCCATTGGGATAGCACCCATGGATTTATAGAATTTGATGGATGGCTCGTTCCAATCCAAGCAGGACCATTCTAATCGTCCACACTCCCTTTCCACAGCAAGTGCAGCCAGGAATGTAATCATCATAGTGCCAAATCCTTTGCCACGCATTTCTGGAAGCACAAAGAGATCTTCTAGATATATACCTGGTTGTCCAAGAAAAGTGGAGAAATTGTGGAAGAATAGGGCGAAAGCAACGGGAGCTTGTTGATATTCTCCTATGATAACTTCTGCTTTTTGCTGATCGAAAAGAAATTTCTCCAATAATTCATTGGTTGCAACTACTTCCTCAGACATGTGTTCATATTCCGCTAAATCTTTAATAAAATTTAAAATTAATGGAACGTCCTTCCTATCGGCAAAACGTATTTTAAAACCTTCTAATTTCGTATCAAACATCGTATTCCTCCTGTATATATCTAAGTAAATAGCCAAATCATTTTCATATCTTGCAGTAATTATATCATGAAAAACTATATTACATATCGAATAAAAAAACATTTCTCCCTAAAAAGCACTTCTTTTACCAATCTTATTATTAATTACTTATAATTACATCCCCAAACAAAATAAAATTGTGATATAATCCACGATAAGCAGATTAGTCAATACGAGTAGGAGTGATTATCGAGCTTGCTCGAATAAGCACTCATTCGAGGATTGATAAGTGCATACGTGTATCCCAATCTGCTTCAAGCAGCGTTTTAATTTAAAAATAATAGACAAATGGAATATATTATATTGGTTTAGAAAGAGGTTTTCGATTGATAATACATAATGAGAATTTAAATATCGAACAGATTGCGATTTCAGGACAATGCTTTCGTATGAATAAAATCCAAGAAAATAAATATGGTCTAGTAGCCTATGGTAAATATATCGAGCTAGAACAGATTGATGATAATACTGTTGATTTCCAGTGTAGCGAAGAGGAGTTTTACGAAGTTTGGGAAGACTATTTCGATCTAAAATACGACTATAAGTCAATTGTTGACGGTTTGATGGCGGGTGAGGATGAGTTTTTAAAAAAGGCAGCTGAGTATGGCAAAGGCATTCGCATTTTAAAACAAGAACCATTTGAGGCTCTTATTAGTTTTATTATTTCCCAAAATAAAAATATCCCTGCAATCAAAACCTGTATTGAAGCAATATGCAAGCGATATGGTGAAAGAAAAGTCAGTGAGGGAGAAGGGGCTTTTGAATTTTATACCTTTCCCTCTGCCCAGACCCTTGCTCATGCAAAAAAAGAAGATTTGAGAGAACTTAAAACCGGCTACCGTGATGATTATATAATTAGCGCTGCAAGGGCAGTATATCATGGAGATTTGCATCTGAACGAGTTGAAAGTGTGTACTCACGAAGAAGCTGTAGAGGCTCTTAAAGGTATCCATGGAGTTGGTAATAAGGTTGCCACTTGTGTATCACTTTATGGCTTGCATCATATAGAAGCATTTCCAATTGATGTTTGGATAAAGAGGGTTCTAAAAGAAATATATAATGATAACTTTAAAGTGGAGCAATACCATG
>JAAYSQ010000110.1 GCA_012523925.1 Clostridiales bacterium | reverse complement strand
TATAAAAATGAATCTATTCCATAATTCCTATGGTATTTATAAAAATGCTTCAACCAAATTGGTTGAAGCATTCACATACTATTTTGTAACCGCTTCTTCCTTCTCAGCATCCTCGGATGCTTCTTCAGACTCTGCAGTATCATTTAACTGCATCCCTTGATTAGCTTCCACAACAGCGTCTGCCATCTTTGACACAATTAATTTAACGGCTCTGATCGCATCATCGTTACCTGGAATTACATAATCTAATTCTTCTGGATCACAGTTTGTATCTGCAATACCAATTAGAGGGATTCCAAGGTTATGTGCCTCTTGAACACAAATTCTTTCTTTCTTAGGATCTACAACAAAAATTACATCAGGGATATCCTTCATGTTTTTGATACCACCAAGGTTCTTCTCAAGTTTCTCCCATTCTTTCTTTAATTGCATAACTTCTTTCTTAGGAAGAACTTCAAATGTACCATCTTCAGACATTCTTTCGATTTCTCTTAAACGATCGATTCTACTCTTAATGGTCTTGAAGTTGGTAAGCATACCACCTAACCATCTTTCATTTACATAGAACATACCGCAACGCTCTGCCTCTAGCTTAATTGCATCTTGAGCCTGCTTTTTAGTACCTACAAAAAGAATGGTGCCACCATCAGCAACAATATCCTTAACTGCTTTGTAAGCTTCATCTACTTTAACAACTGACTTCTGTAAGTCAATGATGTAGATTCCGTTTCTTTCTGTGTAGATATACGGAGCCATCTTAGGGTTCCATCTTCTTGTTTGGTGTCCGAAATGTACACCAGCTTCCAATAACTGTTTCATTGAAATAACGCTCATTATTTTACCTCCATTTGGTTAATATCTTCCGTATGCATCATATTCTAGACAAACCAAGAATTGGCACCTTGCCTAAAATCAGCATACGTGTATTATTATGTTTTATATAGACTTTGAGATTATACCACACTCTAGCAATCTAAGCAAGTTCTTTTCATTATTATTTAAAAATCGTGGATAAAAAGCACTATTCGCTATCATTATTGCTGATACGAAAAGGTGCAAGGGGGAGACCATTCTTACCATATATACTCACTTCCCCATAATTTGTCCAGCAATAACGAGCATATCTCGGCTCAGTGACCTCCGATGATGAAAGCAGGATCGTATCCTGATCAATCTTTACCTCAGCTTTATGATAGATTTTATCATATCCAGCCACTTCAAAACCTTCCGGCTCACCTTTCACCATAAAGCCATCATCTGCATAATCAAAATGCAGTTCTATGGCACCGTTTCGATAGATAAAAGATCGATAAATTGGCCCAAAGGCTTGGCTAGCTGATATTTGCTTGTATACATGATAAAGGGCTTGCAATGCAAGACGCTCTCCAACTGGTTTTTTATTTTTTGGATGAATTTCATTGAATTCACCGCAATCTAGAATAACAGCAATCCCTGTATTCTTAATAGTTTGATAAGTGTTCATTTGCGCCTCTCTTATTAGGCACCAATGCTTCCAATCTGGGTCTGCCTTATAGCGGTGCATTGGAAGCTGAACATTCAGAAATGGAAGTGTTTGATCCTCCCAGTCCTCTCTCCACTGCCGAATTAATCGTGTAAGAAGCTTTTGATACATCAAAGGCTTATGGTCATCACTTTCCCCTTGATAATAAATGAAGCCTTTTAAAGTGTAAGGCATGATTCTTCGAAGCATGCATTCATATAATCCGCTAGGACGCATTGGATTTACGCAATTTATTGGGCCAGGATAACGGTTTTCCCCACAGATTTCCTGAACTTTGTTCCATGAGATATCCGGATCCTTTTTATATAGCTCACTGGACATCTTATCAAAACGATTCTGATATTCCAGATACTCCTTATACTCAAGGATTTGCTCTTCAACTGATTTACCCTCTATTGCTTTCTCATATTCATCAAGATAGGAGATTAATTCCGCATCTTCCCTTAAAGCTTTTTTACTAATCCAACAAGAAGCCGAAGTACCACCCCAATTACATCCAATAATTCCGACTGTAACACCAAGCTCTTCCGAAAGCTTCTTTGCAAAAATATATCCTACGGCTGACCAAGCTCGTGCACTTTCGGAATCAAATTCATTCCAATAGGAAGCTTCTTCTGCACGATAAAACTCTTCGTCCATAGTTGCCATTTTAGGAGTATAATAAAATCTAACCTTAACCCCCTTATCGCTTTGCAACATATCTAGTCCGCCCTCGCAGTTTTGCAATTCGTATTCCATATTGGACTGTCCACCAGCAAGCCATACTTCACCAATTGCTATATTATCAAATCTTTTCTGTTCATTTGCGCAGCTTATAATCATCTCATATCCATCACCCGCAGGCATCGGTGGTAATGTAATTGTCCAAGACTCCCCTTGAATATTGGTTGAATAGGTTTGGCCAAGAAATTGTAAAGTTACTTCTTCTCCATTTTTTCCTTGACCGAAGATTTTAATGTTTTTGTCTCTTTGTAATACCATATTGCTGCTAAATATTGCTGCTACTTTAAATTTTGCCATATCTTCTCCTCATATATACGTTAATATATACGTATATTTATATGTAAAATTATACTTTTATAAAGGATGCATATTCGAAAGATATGCCTCCTTACATAATTCAATCCCTATTCTTTGTATCTGCGATGTATTATTCATTAAAGGTAATTAATTTAATAATTTCATCGTAGGATGTCCCCTTATGGATTGTAAAATCACCTGTTCTAATTACCTTCGACTTTCCAACACGAATAATATAATTATTAAATTTCTTTGCACTGTCAACCAATCCAGTTTCATACAAGAGTTCCGATACAATATCCGAAGTCATACCTTCCTTAATTGTAATCGTTATTGTCTTCTCTTCCTCTGGTATATCGGTTGGTTTTGGCGCCTCAGTCGGTTCTGGCATTGGTGTAATCAAAGGTTGTTCCGCCGTTTCATCGATTATATGCTCTTGCTCTGGTTCTTTAGTTGGTTTGATTTCCTCAAGAACTTGCTCTAAAGAATCTTCTTTCTCACTCGCTTCTACCATACCTAACTCTTTCGCTAGATATTTAATTTCTTCATTAGTTAATTTTTTATGATAGCCACTTAGCATAAATATTGAGGTAGTTAGTATAATGCCAATCCCCAAACCTCTTAAATAATATTTTAACTTCATATGTTATACACCAAACCTTTCAAGTCACTTCTTATCATGAAACAGATCAACGACCAATTTTACTTCTCCCTGTCCGAGATTTAATAACTTGGATATCTCAATAATTGATTTCCCCTCGGAATAAAGGGATAAAATTTTCTCATTGTTATTCTCTGACTTACTCTTTGTTGTGTCTGTTTTAATAGAAGTTTTTGAAGGTTGGATATCTGATTGCTGTTTAGTCTGCTTTATCTTTCTTTGAACAGTGTCGATCTCTTTCACTGTTTCTTTAAGCTCTTTTTGTTTGTCATTAAGCATATTATAAAGAAATACTACCTCTTCATGGTTTCTGCTAATTTTCTCTAGAATTTGATCGGAGAACTCACTGACGGCCATGATTTTCTCATTCGATAGTCTACTTAGACTATCCTCCGTTAAATTTATCGTGTCTTCACTGGATTTTATAAGTAATTCCTTAATTTGATCTTTCAGATGCTTCATTTCCTCATCAGAAAAAATCTTATCCAATGTTAAATTCTCAATTGGTATCTGCATCTTTTTTTGATCATTCTTGTCCACAAATCTACAGCTAATTATAATAATAACGATTCCCACTAAAATTAATATAATTTCTAAAAGTTCCATGTAAATATCATGCCTTTCTTCGGAGCCTGCAACTTATACATGAAAATCATTTTTTTCATGCTAGGCAAAGCATAAATTGAATATGATAAATTATACTTATACAGTCTAATGTCATATCAAAATATCAATTCCACCGCTTCTTTTCGACGGTGACTTCTTTTCTTGCTTGCTGCCATTCTTATTTTTTTTCTTCCTATTTCCAGAACCATAATATTGATTATTACCCTTTTCCTTGGCGTCATAACGATACTCGTTGTTCTCACTTTTTGTAGATTCCTTCGTTTTCGCACTTTCCTGTTTAATCAGATTTTGGAAATTGTTACTGTTATGTACTTGTTGGTGTATGGTTCTTTGACTTTCAATATGCTTAAACTGCGATGCACCCTGTGATTGTATTATTTCAACCGGTCTAATTGGCATACCTTTCACTCCTTTGTAGGAATATTAATAAGGTAACATTTTTATATACGCTTTTTCACGGATAAATCTGCAATGCTGAATAGGGTCCTTTACATAATATGTCACATTGGAAATGATGATTTTTGTTCCGGGATAAATGGTATTTTGAACCTTTATCATCCCCTTAGTGTTATTCTCCATCTGAACGCTTATAGCATCGTATCGGCTATTTGCTTCTTTTATTTGTTTCTCTAAAAGTATATTATTCTGTGTTATTTTTCTTAAGTATTCTTTAATTTCATTGTTGATTGGAGTACCAGATTTCACTTTTCTCCGTATCATATTAAGAGCCTGGACTAATTTTTCCTTATCCTCTCTTAATGATGCTAGTTGTTTTTCAAGTTTTGCAAATTCCTCCGTTATTTTTGGATCTATACCAACCTCGAGTACAGTTGTAGTTCCCATATCCGAACCCACTGTTTTTAAGGAAATCATTGTGCGTGACTGCAATTTGCCACCAGATACAAAACCTCTTCTTCCTCCAACCAAAATATCTCCTTGTGCAGACACATTACTATGCATAATTGAATTAGTAGACACATAGCCTCCGGCGAAAACATCTGCATTCTCGATAAATTTTGATATTATATTACCGTTTGCGATTAATGTACCCTTGTTCATGCCACGGCGTAGAATGATCTGACCTCCTGCTTCAAGGCGAGCACCTTCTACAACACCATAGACTTCGATATCGCCCTTGGCTTTTACAGTATATCCGGTAAGTACATTGCCTTTCACAGTGACATTACCATCGTAATAGACATCACCTGTGGATGCACCAACATCAGAAGGTATATTATAAATGTTCGATACGAATACACGATCATCGGTCAAGGTAACATGCCCATCTACTTCAGAGAACATCTGAAGTCCATCCTCCGATAAATGGATGTTGTTGCCATGACGTAATATTCGATTAATTACTTTTTTTGGACGAATCACATTACCACAAACGTCAATTCCCGGTTTTCCATGATCAGCTGGTAATAAAGTAGCGAGCAAATCACCTTTTTGGCAACGGGAAATAGTATCTAAATGATGGAAGTCTACGGAACCATCTTCGTTAGTCTTTGGTTTATGCGACAAATTGGTATTAAAATGATAGGTAATTACCGCATCACGGCCCTGAATTGCAGGGGTTGCCTTTGCTAGTATATAGTCTGTGCAATATTTTCTGTCTTTTAGAAATAAATTTATTGCAGCTTCATCTATTCCGTAACGAATTCCCGCTTTCGAGAGAACTTGGATAATATCCTCTTTATTTAAAGTATTACCATTATTACTGGGAGGATAAAATCTTCCTCTTGCAAAATGCCTATCCTCTAGTATTTCGACATTAAGCATCTCATCCACTGCTAATATTTTTGCAGAAGTTAATTTAACCTCAGTGAAGCCTTTCAATGAATTTAAAGCTCTCCCTACAGCTAATTTATCATAATCATATATTTTCAAATCACTTAAATACTGGTTGATTTCATTAAAAACAACCGGCTGGCCACCCAGTTCCTCACCAAAAATCTTAATATATGTACCATCGTCTTTAATAATTAATTGAAAGTAACCATTTCTACCACTCATTATATACCTCCTCTCTACAAGTACTATGAATACATCATTACTACCATTCAGAACAAATTTTTGTCATCAATTTAAGCCATTATAAAATTGGCAAATAGATTATTCAAGTCATTAATTTATTATAATAGTGATATCTTTTTATTCTGCTAATAAAATATCGATATTCTTTCCTAACTTTATTTTCATTTTCTGTAGTGCCTTTGTATGTAGTTGTGATATTCTTGATTCAGACACTTCTAGAATGTGGCTGATTTCTTTTAATGTCAAATCCTCATAATAATATAATGTAATTACTGTTTTCTCTTTCTCTGTCAATATTTCAAGTGTTTTTATAAGTAAATCCTTAAGTTCTTGCTTTTCAATTATTTTCTCAGGTTGTTCATAGGATAATGCAAAATTCTTTTCAATGCTTCCCTCACTACCCTGATCCATAAATTCATCTAAGGATATAATGTTCGTTATTTTTGTCTGATTCTGCCATTGTTCTAATTCGTCAAGCCCTATATCAAGTTCCTTGGCTACTTCTTCATCACTTGCGATTCTTCCATTTCTCAATTCTAGATTTTGGTAAGCTTGGTCGAGTTTTTTCTGCTTTTGTCGGATACTTCGTGGTATCCAGTCCATTTTACGTATATGATCTAAGATAGATCCCCGAATTCTTAAAGAAGCATAGGTTTCAAATTTGACACCTTTTGTATAATCAAATTTATCAATAGCATCAATTAAGCCAAAAACTCCATACCCTACCAAATCATCATATTCTACATTGTTACCAAGATACATGCTCAATCGGCCAGCAACAATCTTTACTAATCCTGCATATTCAATTATTAATTTTTCCTGTAATCCGGAAGTTTTATTCTTGGAATATTCCTCCCAGAGCTTTTGTTTATTATCCGCGTTCATGATGCCTCCTATTATGCAGAATTTACTGTTTAGCTTCCGTATTCACTATTTCCTCATCGCTATTCTCTTCGTCTTCCTCTTGCATTAATTGAGGTTCATCTTGCAGAGTGTTCTCTATGATTGCTTTAGCAATTAATCCGATTATATAAAATATAATTAAAACCAAAAGCAATCGTTTTAACGCAACGTGTAAAGGAAGCTTATGCATAATGTCAATAATACTAACAATCGCTCCGGCAGTCAGCATGATAAATGCCGGAAGATATTTCAATCGCATTGTCTCACCTACCCTTGAAGTCAAAGAAGACTATATTATCTTACGCTCTTTTCCCACGGATTTTATATGTAGTTCTCCAGTTTCCGGATAGAATTCAATCGTTCTACCATAATTTGCACCGGTATCTTCCGCCTTTATCTCTATCCTAAGCTCATCTAACTTAAGTTTAGTTGCCTCAACATTGCGTGCACCAATCCGCATCATATCACTTTTATTGCTAAATGCAAACATCTGCGCACCTCCTGCAATTTTTGCAATCAATGCATTGCGATTTGCACCAATCTCTATCATCCGTTTAATAAGTACATCAATACCAGTATCCGCAAATTTTGCTTTATTTTCATTGTTAATTATCTTTGTGCTGTCTGGCAGCATAATGTGTGCTAAGCCTGCAATTTTATTTCCCGGATCATATAGTACAATACCAACACAAGATCCAAGTCCTAGTGTAGTTATTGCATCGGGCGAGACACATACATTTAAATCTGCCATCCCAACCTTTATCATTTTGTTCATATGTCCACCTTATAACCCTAACGATGATAATATTGCTCCATAGGATTCTAATGTCGGAATTAGAATAAAGTATCCATTCACTGCTTTTATGTCGTCCTTAAATTGCGTCTCAATGAGAAGAGCCTTATCACCTATTTTACCAAATTCAATCGCTGGTACACTCAAGATTGCCCCAGCCATATCAATGGACATATATGGGATACTGGAGGTAATTGTCATATTGGTGAGCGTTGAAATAGAAGATAAATAAGCACCAGCAATAATATTACCGATTTCATTTAATGCAGACAATTCCATTTCCGTAAAATCATCCAGATTATTAGTACTCATCTCTCCCATAAGCAATTTAACCAAATGGCGGGAAGACGTCATATCCATCATAAACATCATCATGCCATCAATTTGTCCCTCTAGGGTAAAAAGAATACCAACAACGATTTTCTCTGCTCCTCCAACAATCTCGGGAAGTTCTTTAAATTCTAGTAATGCAACATTGGGAACCTTCATATCAATCTTCGAATTAATCATCTGGGAAAGTGCTGTGGTGGCATTTCCTGCACCAATATTCCCAAT
The DNA here is from genome assembly GCA_012523925.1 of Clostridiales bacterium. GTDB lineage: Bacteria > Bacillota > Clostridia > Lachnospirales > Lachnospiraceae > Mobilitalea. The sequence goes on along the minus strand of JAAYSQ010000110.1, from coordinate 18,116 downwards.
TTCCCGAAGGACATCATATTGCATATTATTAATTCTATTCAAATCAATATGTGACACCACTAACACCTCCGTGATTCAAATAAATATTTGAAATATTCTTCGTAATTTCCACGAACATTACTAATTCTGCTTATCCTGTTCTGCCATTGCACTAATATTAAGGATATTGATAAGGTGATCTCCAAATTTACCGATTCCAAGACTATAAGTAGCCTTATCATTTTTATCATCGTAATTTAACTTCGAGATATCGGAGCCAGCTAAAGAAATTACTTCCTTGACTTCATCTACTATAATACCAATTGCTGCCCCTTGTTCTTCCAGCCTTACAATTATAATACGGGTTGCATGGGTATCCTCCACCTCATCGAAGCCTAATTTTTTGCGAAGGCTTAATACTGGTACAATTTCTCCTCTTAAGTTTATAACTCCTTTAAAATAGGATTGTGCTTTGGGTACTCTTGTGATTTTTTGCATTACGATAATACTCTCTATGTATTTTATCTCTATGCCGTATGGATCTTCGCCTAATTTTACAATAATATATTGCTTTGCTTCTTCTACCATTGCCTACACCCCCTACACCAAAGTATTTACATCTAGAATTAAAGCTACCTCACCATTGCCCAATATGGTTGCACCACTGATTATTTTCGGGCATTTAATATATTTACCAATCGATTTAATAACAATTTCCTGCTGTCCGATAAGCTTGTCCACTACGATTCCTGCATAACGCTCGCCTTTCTTAACGATAACAACAAGAAGCTCATTTGCATCTTCCTCTTCAGCAACCTCTAATTTCTCACAATCTAGTATTTGGTTTAAATGTATAATAGGAATGATATTGCCTCTTAAATTAATGACTTCTTTTCCTTGCGCCTTCTTAATACTGGATATTAGAATATTCTCTACAGTCTGAATACTTCCAAGAGGAAGTGCATATTTTTCTGTGCCAATATTAACCATAAGTGCTTGAATAATTGCCAAGGTTAGTGGAAGACGAATTATAAAATTAGTACCCTCTCCCAGTTTTGTCTTTGCCTCGATTTCACCACCTAAGGCCTCAATCTTAGTCTTGACCACATCAAGGCCAACTCCTCGCCCAGATACATCCGATACTTCCTCGGCAGTTGAGAAACTTGGTTGGAATAGAAGATCTATAATATCCTTGTCGGACATTCTTTCAGCCTGCTCTTCTGTGATAGAACCTTTATCTATAGCTTTATTTCTAATCTTATCAACATTGATGCCCGCACCATCATCGCGAACTTCAATTACAACATTATTGCCTTCCTGATAAGCATCTAAGAAGATTGAGCCTACTGGATTTTTACCCACTTTTTCTCTTTCTTCATTGCTTTCTAATCCATGATCGGCAGCATTACGCAATAGATGCATTAAAGGGTCACCAATCTCGTCAATTACCGTACGGTCTAACTCGGTATCCTCACCAGTCATATATAGTTCCATATTTTTATTTAACTTTTTCGTTAAATCACGTATCATCCTAGGGAAACGATTTACAACGCTTTCAATTGGTACCATTCGCGTCTTCATCACGGATTCATGCAGATTCGTAGTAATTCTTTCAAGGTATTCAATTTGCTCATGGTAAGCACTATCAAGCATGATATCTGATTCGCTACTAACGGATATTAGTCCATTCTTAGCAATAATTAACTCACTAACCAGATTCATCAGTACATCGAGCTTTTCTATATCAACACGCACCGACCGGTTCACAACCTGTTTTACTGATTTTTTAGCAGTTGGTACTTTTCCTGATTTTGCTTTTTGCTTTTTCATAGCCTCGTTCGATGCTGTTACTATTGCTTTATCCACTTCAGATAACTGATAAATATCCGCTACAACCTCTTTAACTTCCGATACATTCGCTGCAGCTTTTGCCAATATTTCTGGAGTATCCTTTGTTATAACAAAAGCAGAGTAATCTAAATCATAATTTTCATCCTCAAGATCTTGTGCGCTAGGGTCTAATTTAATTATCTCACCATGCTCTTCAAGAGTTCGATTAACCATAAAAGCTCTTGCACCCTTTAATACGCAACTTTCTTGAATATAAACCGTTAAGCCTACAACATTAAGTCCCATGTCGTTGGCTTTTTTTATTGCATTAATTTCATGCTCTTCCAATTTAATATTCTTATATTTATGTTTATCATCCTTAGTTGCTTGAGCAACTATATTAGCTGTCGCTGTATTTGTAGCTACTTTAGTTTCCGTTTCCTGAGATCCACCTACGCCGCCTTTTAAAATATTATTCAGCGCATTAATTATATCTTCATTATCTTCCGTGCCTTCTTCTGTACTTTCTAAAATATTAGCAAGATAGTTCTCCAATGCATCTAAACCACGGAATAAGATATCCACTAACTCAGAGGATACTTTCATATTCCCTCCACGTACTTCAGAGAATACGTTTTCCATATCATGGGTTAAACGTTGCATTCTCTTGTAACCCATGGTTCCTGCCATCCCCTTTAGTGAATGGGCAGCGCGAAATATTTCATTAATTGTGTTCTCGTTATCTGGTTCTTTTTCTAAAATCAATAGGTGCTCGTTTAAGCTTTGTAGATGTTCTTTTGTCTCATCAATAAAGATCTCTAGGTATTGACTTACGTCCATTTAATACACCCCCACGTTCTTTATGATTGCACCAGCGATAGCATCTAAAGGAAGGACCTCATCAACGAGCCCTGCCTCTTTGACAACTTTAGGCATACCATATACGACGCTAGTTTCTTCGTTCTGAGCAATCACGTAAATATTTTGGCTTTTGTATAGTTTCGTAATTCCAGCGGTTCCATCCCCGCCCATTCCTGTAAGAACAACACAGGTTATTTCATTAAACTCTAGTTCAGATAAAGATTCATACATAATATCTGCACAAGGTAATAATCCTCGTCGCGGTGCTTCCTTGGTAACAGAAAGATAATAGCTACCATCCTCTTTCTGTAGCACTCGCATTTGATGTCCACCTTTTGCAATGTAAACAGTACTTTTTTGTAAAACATCACCATCCTGTGCTTCCTTAACCTTAACCTGACTAAGCTCATCCAATCGATCAGCTAAGGATTTTGTAAAACCAATTGGCATATGTTGTACAATAAGCACCGGAGCATCCAAATTCGATGGCAAAGCGGTAATAACATTATGTAAGGCCTTTGGTCCACCAGTTGAACAGGCAATTGCAACAAGCTTACTTACTTCCTGCTTACCTGCTTTATTTTTCTTCCTATTTCCTATCACCTTCGAGTTTATTACAGATGTTTTTGTTCCTAGAGTAGATACTTTAGCAATCTTTCGATCAACTTTTGTGGCTTGTGCAAGGCACTTCAACAAACGGCTAGAAAATAAATTACCATTTTCCCTCGCAATGCTTTTTGGTTTTGTAACAAAATCGAAAGCACCTAATTCTAATGCCTTGATGGTTTCTTTCGCATCTTGCTCAGCAATTGTACTAACAATAATTACTGTAGCCTTAATATTCTGTTTCTTAAGTTCCGCTAGGAATTCAATTCCATTCATTTTAGGCATATGGATATCTAAAAGAATGGCATCAAATTCACTCGCTCTCTGTTGCATTATGTACAAAGCTTCAAGGCCATTTGATGCGAACTCTGCTGCATGAAATCTTTTGTCTGAATCTATTATATCAGATAACACCCTTCTCATGAGTGCAGAGTCATCTATAATAAAAATATTTTTTTTCATTCTTCGCTAATACCTTTCTAATCTATACTTTATCATTCTTTCTTATAAGGCGTTCCTGTTCAAAGATGAATTTGATAATATCGTCTCTATCATTTTCTTGTAGATTCTTAAATTCAACACGATATTCATACACCCCAGGGTGGTTATATAATTTGTTTTTAGCTACTATCTCTGAAATAATAACGAATTCCTTATACATTCCACTAGTTATAAAATTTAATTTTATTTTCAGTTTATCACCAATCTTAAAGTTATCATTAGAATTAAATCTAGTTCCGCCACCACTCAAATCCACTGTATAAGTTTTTTTATAGTTTAAATCAAATTCTTCAAGTTTATCTTTCGATTCTTTCAATTCATTAGTATTTAAGGTATTGCTTCGACATAATTGCTCTATTCTTTGCTCCTCATCCTTTATTATTCTATATTCAATGTCATGAATCATCTCAAGTCGGTAATATTGTCTCCTCTGTAATTTTTCCAATTCAGAAATTGGTTGGAGCAAATTAATAGCAATATTATTATCCTTGCTCTTTTTAATTACTTCACAGTTACATTGATATAATCCCTTGTTCGTATAAAAGCAAAGATTATATTGCCTTCCAAGTTCTAGTAGTAAGATTTGATTGTTAATTATCGGCGCAGAAATAGAAAGAGCACCTCCGTCACCGAAATCTACTAGTTGACTAACAAAAGGTTCTATATTTGGTATAGGTTTTCTCGTATGATCCAGTGGTCTTATATGCACTTTATCACCAATTGATAATATGTCCTGAAGCATTACGTCCCTCCTAATATTAATTTTATGAATTTTCTTAGTCCAAAAGCCCTATTAGTACTACTATACAATAAGGATTAAGAAAATACAACGAACGTAACCTAATTTTACCTTTTAGCAAGAAGTAACCTTGAAAATATCTGTGCAATACCTTTACGATTATTACTTTGATCCATTTCTTTTTCACACAAGATATTTGCAAATTCATTGATCTTTTTAGCAAAATGTGAACTTGGATATAAAGTTAATGCTGGACTTTGATGAATAACTGCTTTTGAAACTGTATTTTCCTGTAGAACAGCACCCAAATATTCCATTCTTAATTGTAAGAACTTCTCAACAACCATACTGAGTTTATCAAAAAGATCATGTCCTTCTGCTTCAGAAGCGACTCGATTCGCTATCATACGGACCGAAGTATCTTCTCGAACGAAGTCAGCTTTACGACACAAGGTTTTTATAAGTGCATAGGCATCTGTTATAGAGGTTGGTTCAGGCGTCGTTACTAGCAATACTTCGGAACTGGCTGATATAAAATCAAGGACAGAATCCGTTATTCCAGCTCCTGTATCAATTAGAATGATATCTACTTGTTTATCCAATTCAGCCAGTTTTTGTATTAAAAATGAAATTTGATCTTTTGTCAGATTGTTCATTTCTTGTATTCCAGAGCCACCAGAGATAAAACCAATTCCTTCAGGTCCCTTGGTTACGATATCCACCAAACTCTTGCCTCTGAAAATAAGATCACCTAAATTATATTTTGGACGAATTCCAAGCATAACTTCTACATTTGCTAACCCAAAATCAGCATCTAATATAGCAACTCTTTTCCCCACTTTACTTAGTGCAATACCAAGGTTAATACATATGCTGGATTTACCAACACCACCTTTTCCACTGGTAACGGTAATTACTCTTGCTGTTCTTTTGGGAGCATCGTTTTGATTTCTGACCAATTCTCTTAATCTCTCCGCCTGGTCCATATTACTGCCCCCTCAAGAGTTTCTTAGCAATGCTTTGTGCATCAATCAATTCGATATCATCAGGCACATCCTGTCCAAAAGTAACATAGGATAAGGGTGCATTTGTAAGCATTCGTATATTAAATATATTTCCAACACTTCCTGTTTCATCAAGCTTTGTGAAAATAAGGTTATAATCGGTAATGTCAGAATAAGTTTCTGTTATTTTAACCAAATCCTTATACTTTGTTGTCGCACTCAGAACAAGATAAGTTTCTTTGCTTTCATTAGAAATCACATTTAGAAGACTTTCAATATCATCTCTTTGTTCCTTATTTCTATGTGAGCGTCCGGCGGTATCGACAAATATAAGGTCATAGTCTGCATACTTCTTCTGTGCCTTTACTAAGTCATCCTCCGTATAAATTACTTCCATAGGAATTCCCATGATATTAGCATAGGTTCGCAATTGCTCTACAGCAGCAATACGATAGGTATCAGCAGTTAGAAAAGCAATCTTAGCATTATATTGCATCTTATACTTAGAAGCAATCTTTGCTATTGTTGTTGTTTTACCCACACCAGTAGGACCTATAAAAAATATAAATCGTGGTTGTTTCTTACCGGTTTCAATAATTCTTGGTTGGCCAAGTTTCAAGACTAGTTTCTGGTAGACGCTTGAAAGAATTTTATCGATGGAGCTATCCTTTGTTAAACTGCCATCGATCTCATTCATTATTTGGTTAGCATAAATCTCATCCACTTCATTGGAGACCAGCTGATTGTAGATCAATTGTATGCAAGCAAGATTCTTATTTTTTGGGTTTTCCTTTGTATCATTCAATACCTCTGTCTCCTTAACATTCAACTGCTTTTCCAACAAGTTTTGTAAATTGTTTAATTTTTGTTCAATCGCTGAAGATTCACCAATAATTTCATCTTCAAATGAACCTGATGCCTTATCATCATCATAATCACCATATATGATATCTGGATTAAGAGTCTTGCGAGGGTTTACTTGCGGCTCGACTTTAGGCTGGTCATTTTTATATGAAACGCTATCATCTACAGCTGCAGTTACCTCAACTAAAGATTTATGAAAAAGTTTAAAAATCCCCTTTGGTGATATCGTCTTAATATTCATTACGATAGCATCCTTGCCCATTTCCTCTTTCGCCAGCATGATCGCATCTGTTTCCGTATTTGCTTGGAATTTTTTAATTATCACGATACTGTCACCATCCCAACTGATTGTAATTCAACATTTGAATCAATTTCGTTATAGGACACAACGATGAGGTCCTTAAAATAATCTTGTGTTAATCTCTTAAAATACATCCGAACAATCGGAGAGGTAATGATGATAGGATTTTTCCCTAACTCTTCTAATTTCTGTATCTCAACCTGTGTAGCATCCATAATCTGTTTGGTAATAGATGGGTCTAGAGTTAAATAAGCTCCCTGCTCCGTCTGCTTTACAGATTCCATTATTTCCTGTTCAATCTTTGGATCTAAGGTCACCACGCTGGTCATTTCATTTGCAGGGAAATACTTGCTAGAAATTCCACGTTTCAAGCTTTGTCTAACATATTCTGTTAGGACATCCATATCCCTAGTCGTTGGAGCATAATCTGCCAAAGTTTCTAATATAGTAACCAAATCGCGGATGGAAATACCTTCACTGAGAAGATTTTGTAACACTTTTTGAATTTCACCAATGCTAAGTAGCTTTGGTACCAATTCTGATATAAGAGCCTGATGTGCATCCTGTATATTATTGATAAGATTTTGTACATCCTGTCTTGTAAGAAGTTCATGGATATGATTACGTATAACTTCCGTCAAATGGGTCGCAATAATTGACGGAGGATCCACGACAGTATAGCCCAAGGTTTCTGCTCTCTCTCGCTGTCCTTCAGTAATCCAAATTGCAGGTAAATTGAAGGAAGGTTCAAAAGTAGGTATACCTGTAATTTCTTCCTCTACATATCCAGGATTCATAGCCATATAATGATCAAATAGAATTTCTCCCTCACTAACCTGAATTCCTTTTATTTTAATAATATATTGATTCGGATTCAATTGTATATTATCTCGTAACCGGATCATTGGAACAACACAACCTAGCTCCAAGGCAATCTGCCTACGAATTAGAACAACTCGGTCTAAAAGGTCTCCACCTTGAGTTGCATCTGCTAATGGAATGATCCCATATCCAAATTCCAATTCAATCGGATCAACTTGTAAAAGAGAAGCAACATTCTCCGGTTTTCTGATTTCATTCGCGGAAGCCTCCTCTTCGGAAACTTCTTCTTCTATCTCAGCAATTTCAATTCTTTCTTCAATCTTTCTTCCTGAAATAATGAATAGTAAGCCATATATTAAGAAGAGTAATGTATTAAGGGTTGTAAAAATGCCCATAGCAATCATACTGGCACCAACGATATATAGCACTTTTGGTATGGAAAAAAGCTGTTTAACAAGAACATGCCCAAAATCTGCTTCCTTAGATACCTTGGTAACTAAGATACCGGTTGCCATTGAAATCATAAGTGAAGGCACCTGGTTTACTAACCCATTACCCATGGTAAGTATAGCATAACGTTGAAATGCCTCTAGAGCAGGCATTCCCAGATTCATCATACCCATGATGGTACCACCAGCAAGGTTAATTACGGTGATGATTAAACTTGCAGTCGCATCACCCTTAACATATTTTGTTGCACCATCCATGGAACCAAAGAAACTCGCTTCTTCCTGAATCTTTTCCCTACGTTTCCTAGCTTCAGCGTCGGTAATAGCTCCTGTATTTAAATCAGCATCGATGGCCATCTGCTTACCAGGCATAGCATCCAAAGTAAATCTCGCTGTTACTTCAGAAACCCTTTCAGACCCTTTGTTAATAACTAAAAACTGAATCAAAAGTAGTATAATAAATACGATGATACCAATGACAATATCACCACCGCCTACTACTTCTCCAAATACCTTAACTACATTCCCTGGGTTACCAGTTGTTAATATTAATTTTGTACTAGACACATTAAGGGAAATTCGAAATACCGTTGTTAACAAGAGGATAGTCGGAAAGGCTGACATTCCAAGAACTTCCTTTGTAAATATAGCGTTGAACAAAATTACTAAAGAAACAGAAATATTTAAAGCGAGTAATACGTCAAGAATAAAAGGAGGCATAGGTATAATCAAAAATACGATAGCCGCTAATATATATAATCCAAGTGCAATATCATTCTTCTTCATTATCCAATACTCCTTATGCTTTTTATAAGAAGGGTTTGCCTCCTTATGTTCTTTGTAAGGAGGTTTACCTCCCTACATACTACCAATCTATTTTTTCAAACCATATACATAAGCTAGAACCTCTGCAGTCATTTGGTAAAGCTCAGGAGGTATCTGAGCCCCAAGCTCTACATTATAATATAACATTCTGGCTAAAGGTTTGTTTTCGACAATTTCAATATTATTTTCTTTTGCCACTTCTTTAATTTTATGGGCAAGATAATCCGCACCTTTTGCAATGAGAATCGGAGCATCCGCCGTATCTTTGTCATATTTAATAGCTGCCGCTAAATGGGTCGGATTTGTAATTACAACATCTGCCTGTGGCAATTCTTGCATCATTCTTCTCCGAGATGCCTCTCGCATGCGAGCTTTAATTTTACTTTTTACCTGTGGATCTCCCTCGGTGTTTTTATATTCATCTTTTACTTCCTGCTTGGTCATTCGCATGTCTTTTTTAAATTTAAACTTTTGGTATATTAAATCTGCCACACCTATGATAAGGAATATCATGCTAATTTGTAGACCAAGATCGATAATTATGTCTCCTATTAACATAATTGCTTGCATTAGATTTATATCATATAGAGTGACGAGAAGCCCCCATTTATCTTCAAGGGCACCATATACAATGTTAAAAATAAGCAGAATTTTAACGCTAGATACAATAAGCTGGACAATCTTCTCTTTATCAAACAATTTACGAAAACCACTAATCGGATTTATTTTACTAAATTTTGGTTGTATTAGTTTGCCTGATACTTTCCATTTTACTTGATATAGAACTACCACAAAGGAAACTACCATTGTGGTAAGAAAAACTGGCAAACAAATTAATATAATTGATAATATTCCATTACGAAATAGTGCATGGGATACATTTACATTAAATTCTTCACTTACGATTTTATCGATACTTGAAAAAGTACTGTGAAAATTTTCAATAAATTGGTTCGCGATAAAACCGATGAATATTTTTAATATCAAAAATAAGGTCACCAGTCCGGAAGCTGTGATTAATTCCGTACTGCGGGCTACCTGACCTTCTTCTCTTGCATCCTGCAACTTTTTGGCAGTTGGTTCCTCGGTTTTATCGCCTCCGGAACCTTCCTTAGCAAAAAACTGAAGGTTATAGGAAATTCGATAGGTCACCTCATAAATAACATTCTCTTCCATTCAGTAAACATGCCTCTCTTCATAACCTGCTAATAAGGGCTGCCAATAAAATATCTTCTCATAAGGCTTAAGATTTAAAAAACTCTACAGCAGCTTTCATCATTCCAATCATTTCATTAAAGATAAAATCTGCTACAGAAGGAATTAACTCTATCATTAAAGTCAAGACAAATAGGCCGACAAACACCTTCAACTGCATACCAATTACGAACATGTTCATCTCCGGTGCTATCTTGGCTAGTATTCCAAGTACGGTGTTTACAAGTAATATAGCTGCAAATATCGGCAATACAATACGAAAGCCAATAATAAAATAATCCACCATGAAACGAACCATAAGTTGGTACATTGAGGGATTAATAACCACTTCCCCTAGCGGTATAATTTGAAATGAATCAATGATTGCCTTTAAAAAATAATGATGTAGGTTTGTTATCATCATCATTAACAATACAAGATACCCATAAAGATTCGATGTTATCGTAGTCTGAATCATCGATATTGGATCTAACTGCGTAACCATTGAAAAACCAATTTCCATATCCATAAACTTACCTGCGAAATTTAGGATATAGTAAGCAATATTTGCAAAGAAACCCAAAACCACACCGACAATGGCCTCTTCAACAACCAGTATTGCATATCCTATTACACCGATATATTCTGGGGACTTATATTCCATTGTAAATATTAAAATTAAAACCAAAAATATCGATAAGCCTGTCTTTACTCGAAATGGTACGCTTTTCAATGAAAAAAAAGGAGCCGTAAAAACAAATCCAGTAATCCTCACAAGTATTAGAAGAAATATTTCAAAATCAAGTAGTGACATTGTCATAGAACATCAACATAATGGCCAAAATTTGTGAATAGTTCAATGGTAAATTCCTTCAAATTCGTAAGGATCCAATTACCAAATAGTATAAGCACTAAGAAAACTGCAATTAACTTTGGAACAAATGTGAGGGTTTGCTCCTGAATTGAAGTAACTGTTTGCAATATACTAACGATAAGGCCAACTGTTAAAGATGCTATTAGCATCGGCGCAGCTAGTTTAAGTACAAGGAAAGCTGCCTGCTTCGCTATATCCGTCACGATAATCTCATTCATACCACTTCAACTCCCATCAGTAAAAGGTCTTAACCAATTCTCCAATAATCAGATTCCAGCCATCAGCAACAATAAATAACAATATCTTAAATGGCATAGCAATCATTGTAGGTGGTAACATCATCATACCCATGGACATTAAAGTCGATGCCACAACCATATCAATAATGATAAATGGTATATAGATTAAGAAACCGATAATAAAAGCCGTACGCAGTTCGCTTATGATGAATGAGGGTATGATTACCGTCATTGGAATATCCTCTACTGTTTTTACCGTATCAATACCCGCAATGTCCATAAATAATCTCAAGTCCTTAATCTTTGTTTGCTCTAGCATAAAGGTTCTAATTGGTGCTATTCCTGCTTCGAACGCTTCCTCTTTCGTAATCTCACCAGAAGACATAGGCTCTATCGCCTCCGTGTTAATCTGCGTAAATACTGGAGACATGATAAAGAATGTCAAGAACAATGCTAACCCAATTAAAATCTGATTGGGTGGAGTTGTCTGTGTTCCTAAAGCTGACCTCACAAAATGTAGAACAATTACTATTCTAGTAAATGAGGTTACCATTATTAAGATAGATGGAGCTAAGGTTATTATAGTTAGTACCAAAAGAATTTGTAGTGTTGGCGCAAGAGTATCGCCATCTTTTTCTGTACTAAGCCTAAACTCCAATGGTCCTAGAGCACCGCTTACATTATTACCGCTTATGGATGAATCCTCAGCTGTAATGGTATCCTCTACAGCAGCGGCAAGGGCTATGGATGTATTTCCGAAGAAGGTTAATATACATATCGATACCATAATCACTATCATGATAGATTTTCTTCCTATGTAGTTGTGTTTATTTCTGTCCATGAATACCAACCTTTGCATCCTTATTCTTTATTAAACCCTAATCTATTTGCTTAGCTCCGGAATCGTTTTTATCTTTTAATTTTTCTAAAATCTTTTTAAAACTGATATTATCGTTGGATTGCCCTTCCCTTAATTTCACCTGTGATTCATCCAATTCTGTTATATACTCGGTAAAATCTTTACCGACTGCTATCACAATATATTTATCTGCTACTTTCACTATCTGAAGCATTTTATTTGGAGAAATTCGATAGGAATCAATCAATTCAAAATTACTGCTTTTTAACTGACCCGCCTTTGCTTTACCAATCCATTTGGTTGTGTAATAAGTTGCGATCAAAATAATTACTAACAGTAATACCAAGCCAAGAAATTCCCATATATTGTCTGAAGATGTCAATTGAGTAATATCTTCATCTATCTTATTGGAATTAAGCTGATCTACGATATTCGTTTCCAGCAATACGGCTTTGTTTCCTTTTAACATCACATATTAACCTAACGCTTTCTTTACAGCTTCCAATACACGATCTGATTGGAATGGTTTCACGATAAAATCTTTTGCACCTGATTGAATTGACTCAATAACCATGGCTTGCTGTCCCATTGCGGAACACATAATAATATTGGCATTTGGATCTACTTCTTTTATCTTCTTTAATGCCTGAATACCATCCATTTCAGGCATGGTAATATCCATCATAACTAAATCTGGCTTGGTTTCCGTATACTTTTCTACTGCCTTTAGGCCATTTTCAGCTTCTCCTGCAATGTTATAGCCATTCTTTGTTAAGATGTCCTTAATCATCATTCTCATAAATGCTGCATCATCACAAATCAAAATACTTTTTGCCATATTAATTCTCCTATCCTTTTATGATTGTTCTTATATTCGTTATAAATTATTTTGTTTTGTAATCTCCGTTATACGAATACCAAATGCCTCTTCCATTACCACAACTTCACCTTTTGCAACAAATTTGCCATTGACTAATACATCGATTGGCTCGCCTGCTAGACGATTTAACTCAATGATTGTACCAGGTGTAAAATCCAAAATATCTTTAATCGATTTACTTGTTCTTCCTAATTCAACAGTAACTTCAAGTGGAACATCCATTAAAAGATCAATGTTCTCCGGTGCTGTCGCTGAGCTTCCAGAAGGCGATAATGGTGCAAATTGAACCGGGGATACATTCACGTCCTGCATAGGTGGCATCATATAAGGTGTTGCTTGTGGAATATTGTTAGAATTTTGCATCTGCATTCCTCCATATAGATTAACACCAGGTTGCTGCATCTGAGGTTGTCCTTGTTGCATAGTATTCTGTACCTGCTGTGGATTTTGCTGCGTCTGTGTATTCTCAGCCTTAATTGGTTCTGACGCCTCATTTTGTGAGGCGGAAGTTGTCTGAACGAATTCTTGATACAGATTTCTAGCAAAATCGAAAGGATACAATTGCATTAACACGCTGTCTACCATATCACCTATTTCCATATGGAAACAAACACGTACAAAAGAACCTTTTAAAAAATCTGCAATATTCTCGACATCCATATTGCTTTCCAAATCTACGATCTGGGATTCTGGAGGACTAATATTAACCCGTTTCTCAAGCATAGAAGAAATCGAAGTAGCAGCGGAACCCATCATCTGGTTCATCGCTTCGCTAATCGCACTTAAATGCATATCGGTTAATTCACCATCTAGGTACTCTCCAGTACCTCCCATCATTAAATCGGTGATTACTTTGACATCTTTTTCTTTTAGAATAAGAATATTACTACCATCAAGACCATCTGCGTAGTAGATTTGTATAAATACACAAGGTTTATCATAACTACTAGCAACATCTTCCCAAGTTGCATATTCAACCTTAGGTGTTGTTATTACCACTTTTTGATTTACAAGGGATGACAGTGTAGTTGCCGCTGTTCCCATACTAATATTTGAAATTTCACCGATTGCATCTTTTTCATCATTGGTCAAGGTTTCCGTTTGTTCAACCGGATCGTCACCTGCCATTCCATTCAATAAAGCATTTATCTCCTCTTGAGATAGCATACCATCCATTGCATGTTACTCCTCTCCTCTAATAATCGCTGAAACTTTTACCGCATATGAACCTGAGGACGAACCTGGAAGAGCTTGAAACTTATGCAAATTTCCCACATATACACTTAATTCATCTTCCGCTTTCGTATTTAACTTAATAATATCTCCCCGTTGCATATTGATAAAATCATTCACGGATATAGTACTTTTCCCAAGCACTGCACGAATTGGTACTTTAGCCTTAGCAATAGCAACCTCGATAAGGTCTTGAAAAGATTTATCATCTACTATTTGCATTGTTGAATACCAATACTTTGTATTCAGCTTATCAATTACTTGCTCTAAGCATACATAAGGAAGACATATATTCATCATTCCTTCAACATTACCAATTTTAATATTTAGGGTAACGATGGAAATCATCTCACTAGGTGAAATAATCTGTGCGAATTGTGAATTTGTTTCAATGCGCAATAGTCTAGGTTGTAATTGAACTACATTATCCCACGGTTCCCTAAGTAAATTTGTACATATATTAAAGATACGTTCAATAATTGTAAGCTCAATTTCTGAAAATTCCCTCACCTTCTCTAAGGGATACCCTCCGCCACCTAACATTCGATCTACCATTGCATACCCTAAATTATCCGCTAGTTCTATAATGATATTTCCTTCCAAAGGAGAAAAGTCAATAATACCCAATAGCACAGGATTGGATAACGCATTCGTAAATTCAGAATAGGTAACTGCTTCCGAGTTCACTACTTCAACCTGAACATTTTTGCGCAAATATGCAGGTAAATTGGTAGATAGCAACCTAGCATAATGTTCAAAAATAATGTTCAATGTTCGAAGATGTTCCTTAGAAAACTTGGACGGCCTAGCAAAGTCATAATTCTTAATCTGTTTCTCATTTGTATGTATGAACTCATCCGCATCCAGTTCACCGCTGCTTAAAGCTGCAAGCAGGTTATCTATCTCGTTCTGGGATAAGACATCACTCATTGTCATTACCTCCCTAGTAATCTATTTCCATAATAACATATTTTTCGAAGAAAATCAGCAATTTTCTTCTTACTGCATCACCATATTACCAAAGGAGACACTAATAATACAATCTGAATCAAAATGGTCCTGGATACGAATTAAGGTGTCCTCTTTAATTGTGTCCTTGCTTGCATTTACTTCATCGATTGTATATTTAGAAAATTCCTCAGTTACAATCTCCGCAATTGCGTTAGAATGGGATTCAATTACGCCCTGTATTGTAGCCGCATCCTTATGGAGTGTATTGATTGATAAAGAAAAATTTAACAATACATAATGATTCACTTTATCAGTACTACTAAGATTAATTGTCAATGGCTCGGGCAGCTCATAAATAAAGATATCAGAGATAGCAATATTAGATGCTTCTTCATCCTCCAGTTCCAAATCGATAATCTGAGCCACTTTACTTACCAAATTATTTGTTTTATTAGCTGTCGGTACAATGGTAAATACAATAACTGCAGACAGCACCATATTTATTAAGCTTACAGCCATAATAATGACCGTTAATATATTCTTCTTCACTTCCAATCCTCCTTTTTTTTTTGGAGGATTTACCTCCTTGCTTTCTTAGGAGGATTTACCTCCCTTTTTTTTGGAGGATTTACCTCCTCCACACATCTCTACTTGCCACTGAATTCATTATATATTTTAATTTCAATTCTACGGTTTTTCGCTCTACCTTCTTCTGTATCATTACTTGCAATCGGATTATGTTCTCCCCGTCCTGTATACTTTAATTTTGCGGGATTAAGTTTTTTAACTTTGATTAAATAATCCGCTGCATTTAATGCCCTTGCAGAAGATAACCAATTATTATCCTTATAGTTAGCATTAACTATTGGAACATTGTCAGTGTGGCCTTCAATTTCTATGGTATAATCTTCAAATTTTGCAAGAACATCTCCTATCTTCGAAAGGATTGGTTTGGCCTGCTCTTTAATCTCTGCTTTACCAGAATCAAATAGGACTGAACCTTTTAAGGAAAGTTTGACAAATTGATATTCCGGATCCATTGCTAATTCAACATAGCCGCCAAGGCTATAGCTTTCAGTTAGTTCCGAGATATCATCATACATTTGTGTTGTAACTTTCTCCATTTTTTCCTGTATCATATCTAATGCTTCCTGGTAATCGTCTTCTAACGTAGAACTACCAGTTTCGATGTCCTCACCTTTCAATGAGCCATCCACATTGTCAATTCCCATATTGGAATAATATTCATCCAGATTGTTCAACTGTGATACTCCAGAAGATATCAGCTGCCCATCAATGATAGCAGTTCCACCTCCCTGTAAAATACCAAAGGAATTAGCCATCGATGCAGAAATTTGATTAAACTTTTCTGCATTTACATCAGACATTGCAAAAAGCATTACGAAGAAACAAAGAAGGAGATTCATTAAATCTGCAAAGGTAGCCAGCCATGGCTGGCCAGGACCTTCGTCCGGCTCTCTTCGTTTTCTAGCCAATCTCTTCACCGCCTTCTTCCTGCATTGCCTCTCTACGGGCAGGGGATAGGAAAGATTTTAGTTTTTCTTCGATAACCCTTGGATTTTCACCCGCTTGAATTGACAATAATCCTTCTACCATAACCTCTTTCGTTCTAATTTCTTGTGCATTATTTTCTTTTAACTTCGTCGAAATCGGCATACAGATCCAGTTCGCTAATACAGAACCATAGAAGGTTGTTACAAGCGCAACCGACATATTCGGTCCAATTGTTTTCGGATCATCCATCTTCTGAAGCATATTAATTAGACCAATCAAAGTACCGATCATACCCCAAGCCGGCCCCATGGCAGCAAGGTTGTCCCAGAAACTAATCTTACTAGCATGCCGGTCTTCAATGGAATTCAACTCTGTTTCCATGATGCTTCTTACCAATTCAGGGTCAGTTCCATCAACTATTAATAGAACACCTTTTTTCAAAAACTCATCCTCAATCGTATTGGCTGCTTCCTCTAATGCCAGCAATCCTTCCTTTCTTGCTACATTAGACAACTCTATGATTGTTCGGATTGTTTCCTCTTCATTGGATGGTACCTTCTTTAAAATTAAAGTAAAACTTTTTAAATTTGATATGTATCCTTTTAAGTCTGGTGCCATTATAAGTACACAACATAATGCCCCACCAAAGGTAATGAATATGGACGGAATATCAACAAAGTTCTTTAAAACCAAAAAGCTATCCTGTCCTACTAAAATACCGTAAATCATTACCACAAAACATAATATCAAGCCCAGTATGGATGCTAAGTCCAAAATTGTCACCTTCTATCTTTTGTTATTTGCTATAACTTTAATATTTAAACTACAAATCTCTACAAAATGTTTCTTTTTTATATAATATTACAAGATTTCTAATTTCTTGTCTACTTTCTTTTACAATAATCTTACTGCCTGAAGTCAATGAAATCATGGTGTCCGGAGTTTCTTCAACTCTTTCTATTAGATCTGCATTGATTAATATTTTCTTATCGTTCAATTTGGTGACTTCAATCAATTCTTTTCTCCTTTTTTGCTCTAGAAGATTTCGATTATCAGGTTATACCTTTTGTTTATAACGGGTGACAGTTGCCTGTCGCCCGTTACATATACAATTTGTCATAAAACCATGAAATGATTAACGATATATTACAAATCCAAAACGTTACAAAAGCTTTATATAAGAAACAATTTATTTATTAATTAACGCTTTAGATTAATCAGCTCTTCAAGCAAGGTATCAGAAGTTGTAATAATTCTTGAGTTTGCTTGGAAACCTCTTTGAGTAGTAATCATTTCTGTAAACTGTTGTGAAAGGTCTACGTTAGACATTTCCAAAACTCCTGTCGTTAAACTTCCGCCTCCCTGAGTAGGATCCTGGCCGATACCATCAAAATCGCCAGAGTTCTGTGTTGCAGCAAACATATTGTTTCCTACCGCTTCTAGACCAGCCGGATTAGAGAAGCTTGCAACGGCAATCTGTCCAAGAAGAACACTATCACCATTATCATATCTACCATAGATCTTACCAGAGGTATCAACACTAACACCTGTCATATTACCAAATTGCTTTCCAGCTCCCTTGCCATCCAG
>JAAYSQ010000109.1 GCA_012523925.1 Clostridiales bacterium | reverse complement strand
GTTAAAGTGCCTCGTAATTGATGAAGCGGATGAGATGCTGAATATGGGATTCATCGATCAAGTAGAAGCAATTCTAAAGGAATTACCTGCAGACCGAATAACAATGCTATTTTCAGCTACCTTACCGGATGAAGTGAAACAATTATCAGCAACGTTTATGAAGGCACCAATGGATATTGAGATACAGTCCTCTGGTTTTACTGTAGAGAGAATAGAGCACGTTCAGTATAGGGTTACGGAAGAAGATAAATTCAGTTTATTAACCGATGTAACAACGGTAGAAAATCCAGATAGCTGTATCATTTTCTGTGAAACAAAGGACCGTGTGGATCTTGTGTGTGATAAACTGAAAGGCTTAGGGTATCCTTCTATTAAAATCCATGGAGGCATGGAGCAAGAGGACCGACTGAAAGTGATGGGAGATTTCAAAAGAGGTTTCTTTCGATATTTAGTAGCTACTGATGTTGCTGCTCGAGGGATTGATATAGAAAATGTATCACTTATCATAAATTATGATATTCCATTGAAAATGGCAAGCTATGTTCACCGCACGGGTAGGACAGGGAGAGCAGGTCTAGAGGGAAAAGCAATTACTTTTGTTACACCAAGGCAAGATAGGTTTATGAAAGACATTGCCGAATATATCGGCTTTGAAATTCCGATGCTTGCTAAGCCTTCAGGTGAGGAGATCGACAATTGTAAACTGGCCTTTCAAGCGAAGCTTAGGAGTAAACCTATTCTTAAAAAACCGAAAAATGAACAGTTAAATAAGCAGATTATGACCTTATATTTCAATGGTGGAAAGAAAAAGAAGCTAAGAGCTACGAATTTTGTTGGTGTGATATCTAATATCGCAGGAGTCACAGCGGAGGATATAGGGATCATTACAATCTTTGATACCTATACCCATGTTGATATCTTGAATAATAAAGGACCGTTAGTTTTAAGGGCCATGAAGGATATTACGATCTGTGGAAAGAAGTTAAAGGTATCAGAGGCAAAAAAGAATAGAAATAGATAGTACAAGGAGCTGCGGCAAGAAATTGTGCAGCTCCATTTTTATATAAAATAATGACACCTTTTTAGACAAAATGACCTAGAATAATTGCTTTATAACATATATATTTAATTATAAGAAGAAGTAGCTATAATATTAGAATGTAAAAAGGGGTGTCGATATGATTGAACAAATAAGTCGCGACAGAGTAAATGGGTTTTTACAAGCAAAAGGAACCAAGATTGTAAATGGAAAAGGAGAAGAGATTATTCTTACCGGCTGGGGTCTCGGTAACTGGCTTTTGTGTGAAGGTTATATGTGGATGTCCTATAAGAGTAAACGCTTTGATCGTCCCCATCGCATTGAGCAGGTAATAAGAGAGCTTACGGGTAGTAAATATTCCGAATACTTCTGGAAGCAATTTCGGGATCAATACATAACGAAGGAAGATATTAAGGCGATGGCTGACTTGGGATATAATTCAGTCAGAATTCCATTTAACTGGCGTATCTTTATGGAAGATGAAGAAGAAATCATATGGAAAGAGGAAGGTTTTGCATTGCTCGATCGCTGTATTGATTGGTGTGAAGAGTATCATATCTACGCATTTCTTGATCTTCATGGGGCACCCGGTGGACAAACAGGTGCCAATATCGATGATTGTGTGGATGATGTGCCGAGATTATTTATTGATGCTGATAAATGGGATAAATGCATTAAGCTTTGGGAGAAGCTAGCGCTTCGCTATCGTGATAGATGGATAGTGGGAGGATATGATCTACTAAATGAGCCAATCCGACCTGAGGCCAATGGAACCAATTTTGATTACCTTCTTCCAAAGCTTGCACAGTTTTATGAGGAGGCAATTGCAGCAATCCGTCAGGTAGATACGAAGCATATGCTATCCATAGAAGGGCACCATTGGTCTACGGATACTAGTGTGTTCCATAAGAGATATGACGATAATATGGTAATTCATTTTCATCGTTATGCCTGTATGCCGGACATATCTGCATATGAGGAATATTTAGAATTATCTGAAAGATTACAGCAACCACTTTGGCTTGGGGAAACCGGTGAGAATATTATTGAATGGTTTACCGCCATGTATCCGCT
>JAAYSQ010000108.1 GCA_012523925.1 Clostridiales bacterium | reverse complement strand
TTATATATACTTATAAGATAATATATCTTCATTTAAAATTTATTATATATAAATATTAGGTTGATAAATTATTTAATCAGAGTCTGGCCTCCCATATAAGGTTGAAGTGCTTTTGGAATATTAACTGTACCATCTGCATTCAAGTTGTTCTCAAGGAAAGCAATTAACATTCTAGGTGGTGCAACGACAGTATTATTCAAAGTATGAGCAAAGTATTTGCCATCCTCGCCAACCACGCGGATTTTCAATCGGCGGGCTTGCGCATCACCTAAATTAGAACAACTTCCCACTTCGAAATACTTCTTCTGTCTAGGAGACCAAGCTTCAACGTCAACGGATTTCACTTTCAAATCTGCAAGGTCACCGGAGCAGCATTCCAGAGTTCTTACAGGAATATCTAAGGTGCGGAACAAATCAACTGTGTTCTGCCATAGCTTATCAAACCACATCTTACTATCTTCCGGCTTACATACCACTATCATTTCTTGCTTCTCAAATTGGTGGATACGATACACACCTCTTTCCTCCAAACCATGGGCTCCCTTTTCCTTTCGGAAACATGGTGAATAACTAGTCAGGGTCTGCGGTAAACTTTCTTCCGGTAAAATGGTATCTATAAATTTACCAATCATGGAGTGTTCACTGGTTCCAATAAGGAAGAGATCTTCCCCTTCAATCTTATACATCATTGCTTCCATCTCTGCAAAGCTCATAACGCCAGTAACAACTTCGCTTCGGATCATGAAAGGTGGAATACAATATGTGAAGCCACGGTCAATCATAAAATCTCTAGCGTAAGTGATTACCGCAGAATGAAGTCGTGCGATATCCCCCATTAGATAGTAGAAACCATTTCCAGCCACCTTTCTCGCACTATCAAGATCGATGCCATTAAACTTATCCATAATATCGATATGGTAAGGGATCTCATAATCTGGCACAACTGGTTCACCATAGCGCTGCACTTCCACATTTTCACTATCATCCTTACCAATTGGTACGCTAGAATCAATAATATTAGGAATAACCATCATAATGTTATTAATCTTTTCCGCCAGCTCTGTCTCCTTAGCCTCAAGCTCTGCCAAATGATCTGAAAAGGAGGTCACCTGTTTCTTCATCTCTTCCGCTTCTTCACGCTTTCCCTGCGCCATCAGCCCACCAATTTGTTTGGAGATACGATTTCTTTCGGACCTTAAATTGTCAGCCTCCTGCTTTACCTCTCTGCTTTCCAGATCCAGAGCAATCACTTCATCTACAAGAGGAAGTTTACTATCCTGAAATTTGTTTTTTATATTCTGCTTAACAATCTCTGGATTCTCCCTTAAAAACTTAATATCTAACATGTTATTACCTCCTAAAATTTATATTATACAAATAATTATCCAGTTTGAAATATAAACCCAGCTGAGTAAAAGCAATAAAAAAATCCTTCCACCCATAAACCATGGGACGAAAGGAATCCGTGTTGCCACCCAAATTGCTAACTATTCTAACAAGCGGATTGTTAATACCGCTAATCGATTGAATAATTTAGCCACTCAAACGTACGATAAAGGGTACGAACCTCCCAACTCTTCGCCGGCAGCTCCAAAAGTGGAAAGATTAAACCTCTCACCGATTCACACCAACCATCGGCTCTCTGCAGAAATGTATTAATCGTAGCTTTTATCATCGCTGTTTTACTATATTTTAATACATTATATAATCTTTTATTCAAATTAGCAAGGGAAATCAAACATATCCTTTCACTTCTGATGTTAAAAAGATTATACTAATAAAAAATCGATAAATGTACTAGGAAGCTATAGTTAAATTATTAATATAATAATATGTGTTAATAATTTGCCAAACTTTGTCGATATATACAGCGATAGAGTATTACTACTATATAATATAGAAGCAAATGAAAGGACGGATAATATGCAACGAAATTCTTCCATACGTGAACATAAGGTAAGTGTTTTACTTATAATATTTACTCTTCTTGTTTTGTTCATACAAGGGTATACAACTGGAGGGATAAGCCAATTCAAAAATGTAGCAATACCTGGTATTATAGTTATTGCTATTTCCATTATTAATTATTTACTTCCTATTAATAATAATATTAAAGGGCTTTTTTTTGGTTTAATCCCAGGAGTTACTATAACGGTACTGTTCATGTTTACTCATTATTCTCTAAATAAGCATTACATATTAGTTTCTTCGGTTGCAGTTGTTGCACTCTATTTTAACAAAAAAATACTCCTTATACATGGAGCCATATTAGATGTTCTTATGATTCTTGCATATATTCTAAATCCCACCAATATTACAGGTTCTAGCAAATCCAGCTTAAGCGACTTTATATCATCCCTTGTCATGCTAAACGCTACCATCCTAGTCTTATATTTCCTTTGCAAATGGGGCAGAGATCTAATTGACAAAGCTAAACAAAATGAAATAAACACAAAAAATCTATTAGATGAATTACAAACCACATTTCGTGATGTTGAAGCAAGTACTCAAATTCTAGATAATAGTATAACTCAACTAAGTAGTAATATGAAAAACCTAAATGAAGCAAGTCATAATATAACCCTATCGATGCAAGAAATGGCAAAAGCTATTCAGGAGGAAGCTACCGGAGCATATAATGTTAATGAAACAATGATAAACTCGAAAGAGATTGTATCAGAGACTTTAGATATATCGACAGGAGTAATTGATAAAACAAATCAGATGAATCAGAGCCTTGAGGAGGGTTGGACCAAGATTGGCCAAATGAATAATCAAATGAGCATTATAAGTTCTTCAATCTCAACAGCAAATCAAACGGCTATCGAATTACAATCAAGCATGGAGAAGATAAATGCTTATCTTAACGGTATTAAAGATATCGCTGATCAAACAAATCTTTTGGCACTCAACGCTTCTATAGAATCAGCTCGCGCCGGAGAGCAGGGAAAGGGCTTTGCCGTCGTAGCTGGGGAAATCGGGAAACTTGCAGAACAAAGTGCCAGACTCGTCCAAGATATTAGCATTTTAACAACTGGTCTATCCGATCAATCTAAAGAAACCTATGATAAAGTGAGCATGGGCGAAGTTGCCACTAGCGAAGGGCTAGCTCTAATCAATAATATTTCAACCTACTTTAAGGAATTAAAAGATAACTATGAGGCTACGAATTTGGATATTTCCAAGGTAATGAATAAAATAGAAAGTGTCTCCTCTATGTTTACCGATGCACAACTTCAGGTACAGAATATGGCCAGCATTTCTGAAGAAAATGCAGCTGCTACGGAAGAGGTTCTAGCTACAACAGAAAATGAAAATAAAGAAATCCAAGATATAGGAGCTTCAATCCGTGTAATTCAGGATTTGAGTCAAAAACTAAAACAACTTATAAGTCGTGAAGACAATTAGACATATATCTAAATAAAGCGGTAAATAATATAATTTTGACATAATCAATTATTTACCGCTTTTAAATTTAATTATCTTATCTCTTAATCGGAAGCCACTTGAGAACATCCTGGATCATTTCGTCCCAGTACTTCCACTGGTGATCTCCGGAAGCTTCTTTATAAGTTAAATCGTATTCTAAATCTGTCAAATGCTTTCTCATATTTTTATTTGCTTCATAGAGAAAATCCTCAGTTCCGCACCACATATATAGTTTAGGTAAAGGCTTACCTGAAGCTTTAAGCTGCTCAGCCAGGGAGAACAAATCATTATCACTTCCTGCCACCTTATTAAGTGGTCCAAAAATATTCTCCCAGAATTCTTTGGGCACCAGACCATGTTCTTCTAAATTTCTAACATCCATAGCTCCTGATAACGATGCTCCTGCACAGAAGCGATCAGAGGCTCTAAGTGCCATTTTAATTGCGCCATATCCTCCCATGGAAAGGCCTGCAACAAAGTTATCCTCTCGCTTGTCCGACATTCTTGGAAAAAACTCATGGCAAATTTCTGGAAGTTCTTCAGATATAAATGTCCAATATTTTAAACCATGATACATGTCCGTATACCACCCTAGATGTGTCGTCGGCATGACAACAGCAATACCCATATCCTCTACATAACGTTCAATTGAGGTTCTCCTTTGCCAAATCGTATGATTATCACTCATACCGTGAAGCAGATATAAAGTTGGATATTTCCCATCGCCTCCTTTGCCTTCCGCACCAATCTGACCATGCGTCCTTTGAGGTAATATGACATCCATCTGCATACACATTCCAAGGACATTAGAGAAAAAATCAACATGTAATAACGCCATAACACTCACTCTACTTTCATAATATTTTTTATTAATAGGATATTCATAATCACAAATTTCAAACACATAGCGCAAACATGCTTGCATATGCTCACTATAAGACAGTATATCATATATAATTTTATTTGCGTAGATTATAAATTATTGATAAATAATAAAAACCCTTTATTAGAAAACTTCTACCCTTTTCTAGTCATGAAATAAAATTATTTCTAATATATTGCAAATGTACTTGTAATTTCCTAATATATAGTATATAATGCTAGTAGTAGTAACGATTACTATTATTGAAATTAAATTATCGATAACACATAATGTCTTTAAGGAAAGCCGAAAAAGATTAAGGACAAAGTTGATTTCTATCAAAATTAGAAGTCTAGCAGATTAGAATAAGGGATAAGTTAACCTTTTATGGAAATGCTAAATATGGTCTTAACACAAGTAACTATATAAAACTATAAATTTATAAAGGAGATGTAAAAATGGCAAAAACAATTTTTTATCGTTGTGAGAAATGTGGCAACATGGTAGCATTACTTAAAAATGGCGGTGGCACTTTAGTATGCTGTGGTCAGGATATGAAAGTTTTAAAAGCGAATACAACTGATGCTTCACAGGAAAAACATGTTCCTGACATTGTTAAAGAGGATGGCAAAATCAAGGTGCAGATTGGTTCCGCACTACATCCTTCCTTACCAGAACATTACATCGAGTGGATCGCCCTCGTTACGGAAGATAAGTTATGGGTTACCTATCTTGAGCCAGGAATTGATCCAAAGGCAGAATTCCCAGAGGTAGAATCCGGTAGTGTATATGAATATTGTAATCT
The DNA here is from genome assembly GCA_012523925.1 of Clostridiales bacterium. Lineage (GTDB taxonomy): Bacteria > Bacillota > Clostridia > Lachnospirales > Lachnospiraceae > Mobilitalea. The sequence continues at coordinate 3,305 of JAAYSQ010000108.1, read as the reverse complement.
ACATGGATTATGGAAAGCCGATTTCTAATTCACAAAGGTGATTGAAAAGAACAAAATCAAATCAAACCTTATAAAGAGAGAGTTTACACTTCAAGGTGCAACTCTCTCTTTTCTTATCACCTATATTAAGATTTATAATAGCGATAAAATGCTTCTCAAGTAAACGCTTATTATACGATCCTATTTAAATTTGATATCTCTAATTATTACCGCATAAACTATAGCAAAAAGGATTTTCATTATGAAGAAAAAATGGATTTCAATCACTATTATTTCTCTAATCCTACTCAGTATTTCCATAAGTAAAACCCTCCTAGAAGCATCCTATGCTATAGAAACGAGTACGAGAGTACATACTCAATTAGGTGATGATACCTTTGAAGTTAAAGACATCCCCTACATTACAAAACGAATCGAAGCTGCCTATCCTGAGATTATTAGTGGCGCAGATCAAGATAAACTGGATAAATGGAATCAGATCATTAAGGATGATTTCGACAAAATCCTTGCTATTTACTCCTATGATCCATTCTCTGAATTAAAAGAAACTCCAACCGAATCCAATCGCATTATTTTAAATATTAATTATGAGATTAAGCTATTAAATGCACAATTTCTAAGTGTTTTTTATCGGGCATTTTATAGTAGTCCATACTCTGCCCATCCTTCGGAACTTGTTTATACAACAAATATCGACACAGTAAGAGATCGTAGAGTTATACTAAGTGATTTGGTTAATTTAAATGACGATTTCGTATCTTTTCTAAGGAGCTGGGATTTCTCCACAGTAGAACCGAGTAATCCTATGTTGAATGCGGTAATCAAGAGTATTCTAAATGATATGAGTGATGATGAATTATTGAATGGACTTAAGTCTGCAGATCAGATCGGATCCAATAACCGCTGGGGTATCTACACTTATCTTACGCCAAATAAACTTGGGGTAAGTGTATCTGTACCTCATTTTGCTGGAGATCATGTGGAACTTGAGAAAGAATATGAAGAACTTAAAGATTATTTAAACCCTGATTTTCATTGGGACTTTAATCAAAATTAAAAGCTATTAAAAGTAAAAAGAGCCTCGAAGTTTTCCAACTTTGAGGCTTTTCATCTACTGCAGTCGACGGGACTTGAACCCGTACCCAGTTTAACCCGGACTAGATCCTTAGTCTAGCGCGTATGCCAATTCCGCCACGACTGCATCTATGTTCGTCATCAATAGCGAACAATAGAGATTATAACATCGTTACCTAAGAATTGCAACCCTTTTTTTTAGTAATTAACTACAAATTCCTTATATAAATATCCTGATCACTATCCCTACTCCTCTACTTCTTCTTTCTTACACAAGCATCGAAAGTATCTCGCATTGCCGGATTATTAATCAACTTTCCTTGGTAATCAAATCTTGAGCCATGGCAAGGGCAATCCCAGGTCAGCTCATTTGGATTCCATTCCAAGCTGCAGCCTAGATGAGGGCATTTTGTAGTTACAAAGAAGTAATTATCCTGCATATCACGATACACTCCAACTCGCTGGCCATCGTAATTGATTACTCCCGCTTTTCCTTTCTGAATATCCTTCAATTTATCATGAGGAATACTCAGGTGTTCAGCCAGCAAACTCTTGGTAATAATAGCTGTATCTTTAAGAAATGTTTTACTTCCAGAAAACATAAGTCTGCGAGGATCAAATACCCTTTTGTATTTATTATCCCTGCCCATGATCATATCACTGAGTATCATGGCAGCTACCATAGCACCGCTCATCCCCCACTTATTAAAGCCAGTTGCAACATAGATATTCCTTATATTTACCGAGTAACTTCCAATATAAGGCACAGAATCTGGCGTCATACAATCCTGATTTGACCAAGTATATTTGATTTTGCAATCCGGGAACCATTGTCTAGCTGCTTTCTCCAGTTTTGCATACGCATTTAATGGCTTGTATTGACCTGCTCTATGGCTAGCACCTCCAAGCAGTAGATAATTTTTATAGTTACGGAAGGTAAAGCCTTGTTGATCAGCATCAAGATACATTCCATCCAACCGAATTTTCTCTTTCTTAGCACATCTATCAAGAGCAATAAGATATTCACGTTCCTGATGCATCCGAAGGAAATAGTAGCCAGGAACGTTGATAAATGGGTAGTGGGTAGCAATAACAATCTTCTTTGCTTTTACGCTCCCTTTATCTGTATTAATTAGACCATTGGATTGTATCTCCGTTACTCTTGTATGCTCATAAATTGTTAGTTCTTTAGCAACAGCATCTAAAAACTTTAATGGATGGAACTGCGCTTGTCCATCAAAGCGAATGGCCGCCTTTACATGGAAGGGAAGCGTCGTTTCCTTGACAAATCGTGCTGGCAGTCCCAGCTTTTTCGCAGCCTCCACCTCTTGTCTAATTTTTAATTCATTGTCTAAAGAATAGATATAATTAGGCAATTTCTCATAATCGCAATTAATCTGTAAATTATTTATCATCTCTTCAAACTTATCTAAAGCACGTTGATTCGCCCAAGCATACTCTCTTGCCCGCTCCTCTCCCTTATACATCATAAGTTTATGATAGATAAGCCCATGTTGGGAGGTTATCTTCGCTGTAGTATTCTTAGTCATACCGCTACCAGCCTCATTGCACTCCAATACAACAACAGATAACCCTCTCTGCTGCAGCATATAGGCGATTAATATCCCTGCCAAACCCGCACCAATAACAGCTACTTCTGTTTGAATATTCTTTTGAAGCGAAGGCCTCTCTATTCTATTTGTATTATTCTGATCCTCTATACTATAGCGATACTGCTCCTGTATCCAAAGCGATTCACTACGTTCTTTTCCCGTTTTTGTAAATGTACCATTCTCTTTCCATATCGTTCCCATGAAATTCACCTCAAGGCTATATTTACCGTAAATATGAAGAATTATTCCACCGGTCAAGAACATTATTTCAGCTAAAATAAAAAAGTTACAAATCTTCGTTTCTGATTTGTAACTATCTTTTGACATATTTGATATATAAGCTATAGTATCGCTCTTATATTGAATAAATAAAAAACTCCCCGAGTAGGGCTCGAACCTACAACCCCACGGTTAACAGCCGTGTGCTCTACCATTGAGCTATCGAGGAATATGTTAATAATTTTAATATTATAAATCAGAGTTGTCAATACCTATAATTAATTTTTTATTGATTATTTAATCGATAATTTAAGTAAAAAAATATCGTAATAAAAAGTTGTTTCTTACACCTTATTCTAACATATATTTTATATTGAATTCTTGTATTAGAATGAAGAT